>JANXGQ010000066.1 GCA_024959305.1 Porticoccaceae bacterium
GGATCAACCCACCAACTGTACTGGGATGGTATTGGCAGTGCGCTCGACACTGTTGTCTTGATTGAGGTAAACCAGTTTCGGCTGGTGTTCGGCCAGTTGCTGTTCAGTAAAATGACCGTAGGTGGCGATAATAATACGATCACCCACCTGACAGAGGCGAGCCGCGGCGCCATTGATAGAGATGGTACCTGAACCGGCCTCGGCACAGATAATATAGGTGCTAAAGCGCTCGCCATTGCTGACATTGTAGATATCAATCTGTTCGAATTCGCGCATCCCAGCTAGTTTGAGCAGATCGGAGTCAATGGCACAGGAACCGTCATACCAGAGTTCTGCCTGAGTCACTGAGCCCATATGTAATTTAGCTTTTAAAAAGGTTGATAGCACAGTAGTATTCCATTCGTTCTAAACCGAACACATTATACCAAGAGAGATTATTGTTTGCGAAAAATAGATAAAAGAGTTAGTCCAAAGCAATACTAATATTATCAATTAAACGTGCAGATTCTGTATACATGGCACCCAGTATAGTAATCTGGCGATCATCAATGGCTGCCGGTTGCAGGGTTTTGCTGTTGCTGATGGTTATATAGTCGGTTTTAAAACCAGCGGATTTTATGCGTTTTGCCGCGTCTTTCTGTAATTTTGAAAATTCTAAATTCCCCGCTACAATCTGTTGCGCAATCCATTCCAAGGTTTCTTTGAGCACCGTCACTTTAGGGCGCTCTTCGTCGCTGATGTAACTGTTGCGGGAGCTCATTGCCAGACCGTCGGGCTCGCGGTGAATAGGCGCAGAAGTGATTTTTACCGGCATACATAGATCCTCTGCCATGCGGCGTATCACGGCCAGTTGCTGGTAGTCTTTGATACCAAAGATAGCCTCATCTGGTTGCACTATATTAAATAGCTTGCTGACTACGGTGGTGACACCTTCAAAGTGCCCCGGTCGACTGGCACCACAGAGCACATCGGTCATTGTGGGGCAGATTACCCGACTCTGGGTATCCAAGCCATTGGGATACATCTCAGTATCATTTGGATGAAAAAGATAATGGCAACCGGACTGGCGCAACTTGGCACAGTCGGATTCGTAGGTACGCGGATACTTGTCCCAGTCTTCATTGAGACCAAATTGCAAGGCGTTGACAAAGATCGAGCAGACCACAATATCGTTGCTCTTGGCAGCCTGCACAATCAGCGCTAGATGCCCGTCGTGAAGATTACCCATGGTGGGCACAAATCCAATACTTAGACCTTTGCGTCGCGCTTTATCAAGAACCTCTCTAAGACCACTGGCGGTATGAAATACCTGCATTGCCGTTTCCTTTTTTCAGCTGCAGCTAGACATAGTGCCTAGTGCTCTGCGAAGTGATCGCCGGCAAGATTTTCAAATCTTGTGTATTTGCCCATAAACATCAGTCGACAGGTGCCGATGGGGCCGTTGCGCTGCTTGCCAATAATGATTTCGGCGGTACCTTTGTCGGGACTGTCTTCATTGTAAACTTCGTCTCGATAGATAAATGCAATCACATCCGCATCTTGCTCAATGGCGCCAGATTCCCGCAAGTCGGCATTGACTGGACGCTTATTGGGGCGCTGTTCAACATTTCGACTGAGCTGCGATAGCGCAACCATCGGACATTCATATTCTCTGGCTAAGCCCTTTAATTCGCGAGAAATCTGCGAGATTTCCTGAACCCTGCCCTCGGCTGCATTGCTGCCATTCATCAGCTGTAAATAGTCTACCATGATCATTCCGGGTTGAGCTTGCTCATAGAGGTCGGCATTGTCCGGTTGCGAGCCTGCACCATGCTCCTGATGCCATATTTGGCGCAGCTGTTCGACCCGCTCTTTGGTGAATTGCTTGATGCGATTGCGCATTTCCAGCGGCGTGATACCAGCTGAGTCATCGATAAATAAGGGGCGGTCTTTAAGACGCTGAGCTGCACTGCTCAGACGCGGCCAATCATCTTCCTGAAGGTTGCCGGAACGCATTCTAGTCTGATCAATCTTACCGATAGACGACAACATTCTAATAATCAGTTGATTGGCCGGCATCTCTAGTGAAAATACTAGAACCGGCCGGTTTTGATGGAGCGTGGCATGCTCGACCATATTCATTGCAAATGAGGTCTTACCCATCGACGGGCGCCCAGCCACAATAATAAGATCAGATTTCTGCCAACCCGAGGTCATTTTATCTAAGTCTGAGAATCCGCTGCTTAGGCCGGTGATGTCGGCATCATTTTTAAATAGCTCGTCAAGGCGCGCTACCGCCTCTTTAATTAGCCCATTAACATCTTTAAAACCGCCTTTTTTGGGGCGATTTTCAATAATTTCCTGAAGTCGAGTCTCGGCCTCTGCCAATAATTTAGCACTATCCCAACCCAGAGGATTGTAGCCTTTGCGAACAATCTCACTGGATGCACTAATTAGCTGGCGCACGATTGAGCGCTCTAAAACAATCTGCGTGTAGGCCTTTACATTGGCAGAGCTAGGGGTGTTTTCAGTCAAATCTACTAGGTACTCAGCGCCGCCAACCTGGCTGAGTTCATTGGAGTTTTGCAGGGATTCAGCCAGAGTGATCGGATCGAAAGGCTGACCTGCAGCCGCTAGACTGGTCATGGCGTTAAAGATCGAACGATGATCCGACCCATAAAAATCGCTTTCAGTCAGCACTTCTGAAACTGCATCAAAAGCGTCATTTTTTAACATCAGACCGCCCAGAACAGCCTGCTCCGCCTCTAGAGAGTGCGGTAGTGGCTGACTGATCGTAGGCTCTGCAAAAAGGGCTTCGTTCATAGGGCTCAGATTATTAATTTATCGATAGGGATTATAGAGCGACTCGAAGATAAATTAACACAGGCAAATGCAAATATTTTTTGCTAAAACCAAAACGGCATTGACCCTCCTTGAGAGCCAATGCCGCTTCGACGTTGTTTTGCCTGCTGAATTTAGTTTATTCAGCTTCAACTAGAATAGTAATCGACTGGGTGACATCCGTGTGCAACTGAATCTCAACCGAAAACTCACCAATATGGCGAATCGCGCCTTCAGGCATATTAATTTCACTCTTGGTGATCTCAGCACCGGCGCCATTAACCGCTTCTGCGATCTCACGGGTTCCAACAGAGCCAAATAGCTTACCCTCGTCACCGGCGATCGCTGTGATTGTTATCGAGCCGATCTCCACCAGTTTGTCAGCCCGCAATTGAGCTTTCCCCATCTTGGTAGCAGCTGCGGCCTCCAATCCCGCTCGCCGAGTTTCAAACTCAGCAAGATTAGCCTCGGTTGCAAATATCGCCTTACCCTGAGGTATCAGGTAGTTGCGGCCATAGCCAGCTTTGACATTGGCTCGGTCACCGATACCGCCCAACTTACCTACTTTTTCCAACAGAATAACTTCCATCTTTATAACCTCTTTCTCTTAAAATCTACTCAAAGTTTACGGTTTTTAAACCCTGTCAACTTGGAGCGTAAATCTAAAAAACTATCAGCCACGCCAAGCCCAACTAAAACTACACTAATTGGCGCTCCGAACAGAATCAGCCCAACATAAAAAAGCGCCAACCATTGACCACCTAAACGGAATAACTTGACAGAAAAATGTATCAAAGCAATTCCCGCTAAAAGTAGAGGCAGCGCCGCCAACTCTACCCAAAACTCATAGCCTTTCGGCAAAAATCCCCCCGCCAGCATTACTACAACTAACGAGACAGCAACTTTAAAATCCATTGAGAAGCTGTGAAATTCCTCTTGGAACCCACCGGGGTTGTACAGTCCTGCCTGCCACCATCTGCAAACCATCAGGCTCAATATAGAGCTGATAGACAATGCCATGGCCACAAATCCCAATATCAAAGGGCCTGTTATGGCAAGCTGCAGCTGGGCTCCTTCCCCCTGCGTTATAACTTCTGCCAACGCAACTCGAACAGTCTCCATCAGAGACTTAACATCTGCGCCCATCAGTATATCAAAGCCCAGAGTGCAGAGAAGCGCCGCCAACAGAGTTGCCAATAGGCTCCACTGCCAGGAGGCCAGCGCTCCGTGCACTGTGGCCGCGACCACCGCAATGCCCAAAGAGGCAACCGATATCGCGGTCAATAGCGCGTTGTCTGCGCCAATCTGATGCGCTAACATCAATGGCAATGACACCCACAGGAATACTAAAAATCCTTCCTTGGTGCCCTTGCAGAGGGACACCAGACCTATTGTCGCCGGGCTTATCAAGGGGAAAAAACTCCCCAGTAAGGCCACCGAGCAGGCCTGAATTCGCCCGCGCAATATAAACTCAGCCAGGGCTCGCAAAATCCACTTCCTACATTTACTTGTGACTGTCGGTGTATGGCAACAGAGCTACGTAGCGAGCGCGTTTAATCGCTTCAGACAGCTCTCTCTGGTAGCGCGCCTTGGTGCCAGTAATTCGACTGGGCACGATTTTACCACTCTCGGAAACATAGCCTTTAAGGACGTCGAGATCTTTGTAGTCGATCTCAGTTGCGCCCTCGGCAGTGAAACGACAAAATTTTCTACGTCGAACAAATCTAGCCATTATTCTTCTCCTTCCGCTACAGGAACTTCTTTTGCAGGAGCCTCTTCCGCAGGAGCCTCTTTTGCAGGAGCCTCTTCCGCAGGGGTCTCTTCTACAGCATTATCTTCTTTAGCCTCTTGAGCTTCTTTAGCTTCTTTAGCTTCTTTAGCTTCTTGAGCCTTAGCCCTAGCAGCCTTTTGACGTTCGCGAGCTTCTTTATCGGCTTTTTCTGCATTTTCCTGCTTCATAATCGGCGATTCTGCAGTGACAGCATCATCGCGACGAATCACCATGCTGCGCAAGACAGCATCGTTATATCTGAATGTAGAATTTAGCTCTTCGAGAACTTCTTGGCCACACTCTATATTCATAAGAATATAGTGCGCTTTGTGAATTTTATTGATTGGGTAAGCCAGTTGACGTCGTCCCCAGTCCTCTAGACGATGGACAGAGCCGTTACCTGCTTCAACAGCCGCAGTATAACGCTCAACCATGCCGGCAACCTGCTCGCTCTGGTCTGGATGGACCAGAAACACTATTTCGTAGTGACGCATTGTATCTCCTCGTGGATTAAAAGGTCTCCCGCCGACAATAGTGATTTGCCGCAGTGAGACAAGGAGCGTCTGGAGTGTAAATTAGACTCTCAGACCCTTCAAGCGCCGCGATTATAGAGATTTGGCCCCTCAGTTGCAACACAAACCATACAAAGATTTATGCTTTCCAAACTATTATTTGGCCCTATTTGATTGGCCGGCAAGTAGCTTAAACACCGAACCAACATTGGTTCTGGGGTGCTTGAGAATAATAGTAATCACTATTTCCTCCGCGGCGACCAGCAGATGAAAAATAATCACCGCCCTAAAAAATACTTCGTTGCCCCCAAGTATCAGCAGATAGTAGGCTGGGGCGATCAGAACTGCCGCCAACTTGGCCCCCCATGTGTGATAGCTGGGAAAGCTGCCAAACCGATTGAGCGCCAGCGCCACGGGCAGGATGTAGCTGAGCATAGCGGCAAATAGATAGGGCGCTTGATCTTGAAAAATAGAGGGCCAGATAAGATACAGGCCGAGAATCATCGCCGCATAGGTGAGCATATCTCCCCAGCTGTCGAGACGCGCACCCAGCTCGCTGGTTTGCCGAAGCTTTCTAGCCAGATAGCCGTCGAGCATATCGCTTATCAAAGAAATCGCCAGCAGGGCCAAAAACCAGTTTATTTGCCCAGCAATAGCCAGAGCTACTAACACTGGCACCAATGCCAATCTGAGCAGACTCAGCAGATTCGGTATAGAGTAGATATTGTTATCCATCGCTTAACTATTTTTCTCCGTTGCGTGATTTTAGAGCTAACTCTAGCAAAACCTTGCTCCCCTGTTTAAGGTTATTTATACAATCCACAATAACGCAACTTTTCGCGTCTAACAAGGCACGACTTTAAGTGGCTGGATTGCGCTGCCTCACCGCCTCAAATAGGCAGACACCCGTGGCCACAGAGACATTGAGACTGCTGACTTCACCGGCCATAGGAAGTTTGGCCAAAAAATCACATTGGGTGCGAATCAGCTGGCGCATACCACTGCCCTCGGATCCCATCACCAACACAATAGGCCCCTTTAGATCTATTTCATAGATAGTCTTTTCAGCATCTCCTGTGGTGCCCACAGCCCATACGCCCAACTGCTGTAGTTTCTTTAAGGTGCGCGCAAGATTGGTTACCATAATCAGAGGAATGGTTTCCGCAGCGCCAGATGCCACTTTGGAGACCACCGGCGTCAATCCCACAGAATTATCCTTGGGCACAATAACGCCCTGCACGCCAGCGCCATCGGCAGAGCGCAGGCAAGCACCTAAATTATGAGGGTCTGTTACCCCATCTAGCATTAGAAAAAAGCCGCCCTGCCCCCGCTCCTCGACCAGACGCGCCAAAAATCCCTCGTCATAGGTTTCGCCGTCCTTACAGAGCGCGATAACCCCCTGATGCCGACCATCAGCCTTTTCATCCAATTGCTTGGCTGTCGACCAGTTCACCGCGACGCCATGCTGATCGGCAAGGTTTAAAACTTTTTGCAAGCGGGCATCTTGCCGCCCCCTGAGAACCCGTAGTTCTGTGACTCGCTGCGGCGACGATTTTAGTATTGACTGCACGGCATGGATGCCAAAAATCCAGTCCAAATTTACTCTCCTAGAAAAAGTTTTTTCACATTATAATATTGAATTGCACATTATACCGGCTTTGTGCAAAATTCTAATCACTAGCCCTTAAAATCTATTGGGAGCAATATTATAGAAACCCCTATCCAAACCCAACATTTACAGGCCGCCAATCTATTTCGCCGATTGGCCGCCCTTATTTATGATGGCTTCCTGATTTTTGCTATAACTCTGGGCTATGGCGCACTCTTATTACTGCTTAAAATAACATTTAACGGGGTTAATGGTTTAGAAAATATACAGCCCGAACCGCTAATCCAATGGCTGAGCCTTTTGGGTTGGCTGGCCTGCACCATCGGATACTACTTTATCTGCTGGCGCAAACAGGGGCAGACGCTGGGAATGAAAGCCTGGCGCCTAAGACTGCAACAGGCGGATGGATCGCTGGCCACAGCAAAACAATGTTTAGCTCGAAGTCTGCTGGCACCCCTGTCTCTGGCATGTCTTGGACTGGGCTATTTATATTGTCTAGTACCACCTGCCAAGTCTTGTCTGCACGATATCTTTACGAACACTCAAGTGGTGGTTATAGAAAAATAAAATCAGACCTTTGCACGGATAGAGAGGACTTTATGAGTAGCAATTGCCAGAATTATATTTTAGCCATGGATCAGGGAACCACCTCATCCAGAGCCCTAGTATTTAACTCGAACTACGATATTGTGGCGCGGGCTCAGGAGGAATTCGAACAGCATTTCCCCGACTCCGGCTGGGTCGAACAGGACCCCAATCAGATCTGGCAGACCAGCCTTAGCACCGCGAGACAGGCCATTGCCCAAGCACAGTTGCGCCCGCCACAGATTGCCGGGATCGGCATCACCAACCAGCGCGAAACCACTATTGTCTGGGATCGAAAGACAGGCAAGCCCGTCTATAACGCTATAGTTTGGCAGGATCGGCGCACAGCGGATTATTGCCAACAGTTAAAGAATCAAGGCTGTGAATCGCTAATCAGCAGCAAAACTGGCCTGCTCTTGGACCCCTATTTTTCAGCCTCAAAAATAGCTTGGATATTAAATAATGTGGATGGCGTTCGACAGCGCGCTGAAAACGGTACTCTGGCCTTTGGAACCGTGGATAGCTGGTTACTGTGGAATCTTAGCGAGGGCAAAAGTCACGCCACAGACGCAACCAATGCATCGCGCACTATGCTGTATAACATCCATCGCGGGGATTGGGACTCTGAGCTACTGGAACTTTTTAATATCCCGCGCCCAATACTGCCAGAAGTGCGAGACTGCGCTGCAGACTTCGGCAGCACCTCAGCACTGGGTGGCACAGTTCCTATTTTGGGAGTTGCCGGCGACCAACAAGCGGCAACACTGGGGCAGGCCTGCTTTGATAGCGGAATGATGAAATCCACCTACGGCACCGGTTGCTTTGCACTGCTTAACACCGGCGAGGATGCAGTGACCTCTAAACATCGCTTGCTAACCACCATTGCCTACCAATTAGAGGGCAAGCCTACCTATGCGCTGGAAGGCTCTATTTTTATCGCCGGCGCCGCTGTTCAATGGTTGCGGGACGGGTTGGGCATTATTAACTCCGCTCAACAATCCGGCGAACTCGCCCAACAGGCAGATGATAAGCAGCAAGTCTATCTGGTCCCGGCTTTTACCGGTCTGGGCGCCCCCTGGTGGGACGCCGAGGCACGCGGGGCGTTGTTGGGGCTTACCAGAGGTACGGGACCCGCAGAAATTGCCAGAGCCACTCTGGAATCAGTTTGTTATCAAACTCTGGACCTGCTAAAGGCTATGCGCGCCGATTACCGTCAAATGGCAGATACGGTGTTGCGGGTGGATGGCGGTATGGCAGCCAGTGATTGGACCATGCAATGCCTTGCCGATATGCTGCAATCCCCCGTGGATCGACCTAGCATTGTGGAAACTACAGCATTTGGGGCGGCTTGGCTGGCGGGCTCAAAAGCCGGCGTGTGGCCGGATCAGCAGGGTTTTGCACAGCGCTGGAGGCTAGAGCGACAGTTTATCCCGCAGATTCCTGTAGAACAGCGCGATATAAAGGTTGCCGGTTGGAATAATGCGGTCAGACGCGTACTGAGCTCTTAAACTAGAGCTATAGCTAAATAGGAGCTAGCCGCTGCGCCTGAGCAGGTATAGCCCAATACAGCCACAAAGGACAATCGGCACTAAAATAGCCAAGATCGGCGGCAGTGCAAATACGATGCTTAACGGCCCCAAGATATCCTGAGTAAGCCGGAAGCCAATTCCAAATAAAACGCCAATAAAAATTCGGAATCCCATGGTGGCCTCGCGAAGTGGTCCAAACACAAATGAAATTCCCACTAGCACCAAGCCGAAAATAGCCATGGGTTGCAGAACTTTATCCCAAAAAGCCAGTTTATAGCTGGCGCTATCGGCATTGCGCTGCTCTAGAAAATCAATGTAGTTGTATAGGGTCTGCACCGATAGTGCCTGTGGCGGCAGAATATTTAAGCTTAGTACTTGCGGGGTCAGCTCAGTCTGCCAGCGGCGAGTGATCAATTTTTTAGTCTCTGTATGCTGTTCTGAAAAAAATGTGCTGGAGACGTTCTCCTCGACCCAAAAATTCTCCGAGTCGTTATAGGTAGCCCTGGAGGAAAAGCTTGCCTCAACCAATCGGCGATCGTCGTCAAACCTGTAGCGCGTGACCCCAAATAGCACACCGCCCGGGAAAACCGCATTGAAGTGCATATATTCACTGCCTTCGCGGGTCCAAAACCCAGATGTCGAGTCCACTGCCGACTCCCCTTTGCGCAGATATTCTCTGCGACTCTCGGCCAGTTGATCTAGGTAGGGTGAAAAATATTCACCAATAACTGCACCAATCAGGATAAAAATAACTACTGGCCTCAATACAAAGTAAACAATCTGCAATAGGGAAACCCCAGAGGCCCGCATTACTATCACTTCGCTATTGGTCGCCAGCACACCCAGCCCAACTAGGCATCCGATCAAAGAGGACAGCGGAATATATTCATAAACGGTGGATGGCAACTTGGTTGCCACATAAATCAGAACATCCGCAAACTGGTAGTTGCGTTTTATATCGCCGATTTGATCAATAATACCCGCCACCATATCGAGGCCTACTATGGCTATAAGGGATACGCTGATGGCCGCGAGCACGGTTAGCCCCACATGCTTAGAGAGGCGGCTTATCATGGCTGTTCACCGCGCCTGAGCAGTGCGACCCCGCTGCGCAATAGCAAGCCCAATTTTTCCGAGTTAAGCATAACCAAAGCCAACACAAGAAACAGCAGATGCACCGGCAACAATGTCCATTCAATGGGTAATTTGCCGGCTTCTATGGCACCGCGCATTGCATTTAGGGACACTAGGTAAACAAAGTACAGCAGCACAGCTGGCAACACCCGGGCAAAGCGGCCCGCTCGGGGATCTATACGACTCAGTGGCACAGCGAGCATAGTCACAACCAACATCATGATCGGAATTGAAACGCGCCACTGCAGGGCAGCGCGATGCTCGAGCCTTGATGATGCCAGCAGTTCGCTGCTGGGCATAGCATCAGTTACACTGTCTTCAGAGAGCTCCTCTGGAGGTTCTAAGCGGGCGCCGTATTCGTCGAAATAGGTGACCTGATAATCATGGCTGCCCGGCACACCCTCAACCCTATAACCCTGTTTAAGAATTAAAAATCGCTCATCTTCACTCTCGGTTATCTGCTGCTTACCGCGATCGGCGATCACTGCTACCAGACGTCTGTCGGAGGACTCCGCAGAGCCCGTGGCAAAGGCGAGAAAAATC
>JANXGQ010000027.1 GCA_024959305.1 Porticoccaceae bacterium
TCCGCTTGATTCAAGCGCGGGTGCACTTCCAGCGCAGATAGTCTCGGTGATAGGAAGTCCTGTAGCGGTCGTTGGTCAGGTTGTTACTGTGGAAGTTGGCTATGATGTTGAAGATGACGATAGCTCGCTGACTGGTTTGGGCTTGCGCGTACATTACAACAGTTCGCTGTTGAGCTTCGAGCAGTTTGCGGAAGTTCTATCGACTGACAATATAACCTCAGCCGGTCCTTTCAATGACACGGAAGACTTGGATAATGATCCCTCAACTGATAAGTACCTTATGGCCGCTTGGGCTTCATTGTTCGGCAACTGGCCAGGTGCACTACCAGAGGCTCTGTTAGCCATCGACTTCACTGTAGCTGAGTCTGCAGATGATGTTGAGTCTACAAGCATTGGCTTCTCGTCAGGCAGTAATGCCGCTGGTTATAGCTTCGACGGTGCGAGCTATGATCTGAATATTGTCAATGCCACTTGGGACTTTGATATGAATGGCCAGGTAGACGCGCTTACTGATGGCCTGTTATTACTGCGCCATACGTTTGGACTTCGCGGCTCGACGTTGACTGACGTCGCGATTGCACCTGATTCGCCTCTGACCGCTGCTGAGGTTGAGCTATCAGTTGAAGCGGCCTATAGCATTGCTGATATTGATGGAGATGGCACTGTTGATGCCTTAACCGATGGCTTGCTGTTACTGCGCTATTTATTCGGTATGAGAGAAGAGTCACTGATCGCAGGAGCTGTTTCACCTCAGGGTACGCGTACATCTGTTGCCGATATCGAAAATCATATCCAAAACTTTATACCCTAAACGGCAAAGGTACTTTAAAAACGTAGGCAATGGGGGCTCTAACCCCATTGACCTGCGAGATGGCAATCGACCTAGACTAGCCGCAGGCAGTAGATATACTGATCCTTAAATCTAAGGATAAATGAGGTTTTTTTGAAAGACATTAAGGGTCTTTGTTATATACCGAATTTGCATGACTTGAGAGGGCATCCCAGAATAATAGCTGCTTTGAGTGATGCGCTTAGTGGTTGCGGGTACTCTATTGAAGATATAAAAAATATGGATGGGGATAAGCTTGACTCTTTTCGTCGTAATCTGGGCAGGAATATTGATTTACCTGTAACTCGGGAAAAACATATCATTATAAAAAGCATCCAGAGTTGCCTATCCAGCTTCTCAGAGCAATTATTAGACCAGTACTTTTCTACAGATTTTATTGTTAGCGATCGAGACTATGAATTTGTGCTTAATATAGGTAGAGCATCAGACAATTTGTTGGAACTCTATCAATTTAACAAGGTGGAGACCTGTGCCTTTATGACTGCTTACAACCCCGATGGGAAGCCAGTTTCCGATAAAGAGAACTATCAGTGCCAACAGCGATTAATTGAAGATTTAGATAAAATAAAAATAATATATTTTAAGGGTGAGGGCAAAGGGCGCAATTCAGAATGGCCCGCTGAGCCCAGTTTATGCATTTTGGGTTTAACCTGTGGTGAGGCCATAGGTCTTGCAAGTGAATTCGCGCAGTTGGCCTTGGTTTGGGCTGCAAAAGATGCTGTACCCAGAATTATTGTTATCGGCGGAACTGCCAGTCAAAATATTCATTTGAAGAGGTGCGCGTCTAGATAGCAGGGTGCTTTAGTGGCGGGCGTTTTGGTTGGTCTTCACCACCAAAAAGCCGAGACCTAGGCCCCGGCTTTACGATTTTGACTATGTTTTGCCTATAGCAAAACCCAGTCGTGGTCAGGACACATAATCGCACCCGCGATAGGTATGTTTGCAGGGCTTATGTGATTCTTTTGGTAAGTTAGTATATTGAGAACCCCGATACATTTTGGCCAAACTTTTTCTGCTGCTAGTGCCAGTGATCGATTTTCTAGTTTGGATTACACCACGGTATACAATACACTTATCTGCGTTGTTCATAACACTTCTCCTAGGAGCTTTGGAATAATGCTCCGGTAGAGGAATAAGCGGTCTTTTGACGCATGATCAATGCGAGGCATTTAACGCATGCCTGTGCTACTTACGAATATAGACGAGGTCGGGTAGTTGGTCAATAAATTTGTGCTGGAAAAGCTGTTTAGTCCCGAAGATCTCAAGCAGTTGATGCAGACCTTTGGTTTTAGGCGCATGACTGCTAATGAGGTTGAGAGCGCATTGCAAAGGGCTTTTTCAGATTATATTTTGATTTCTCTCTCGGAATTGGGTGGCGAGGGCGAAGACCATCGTCGACTTTATGTGGAATCCCAATTTCATCTGCAAAAGGCCAGGAAATTGTTGGAGGGATTGCCCCATCCAGCGGGTAAGATGGCTTGTCGAATTTCGGCAATGAACGATACGTTAAATAAATTGATCGAGGGGAGTAGTGATTTTTCAGCAGAGCGGGCGACCAGATTTGTTGAGAAAAACCTAGTTCGGCAGTTGTGCGATATTTGGATTGCCAATACTGCGACGCCATTTCATGCAGGCAGTGATCGGTCAGGGCGCAATCCCAGAGATTTTTTACTTTGTTGCTTTGCAGCAGCAGGGGATAAATACCCCCAACTGACTTGGTTTAAGGCTGTGGATAATGCGATTGCCGATCAGTTGATTAAAAGCATTAAACGCTAATCTAAGATCGCGAGCATATACGGCGGATATTAAATCATTAATAAATCGCCCTTTAAGCTTGGGAAAATAGATGCAACGCATCATAATGGCGCATGATTTGGAGTAAGCTATGGGCGCGGTAATTTTTAACATCCACGATATGGTTTTGGTAATGACAGCCCTGCTGTGCTGTTTATTTGCGCTGATGGTTGTGGTGAGCCATAAATTCAAGCGTGCCAGCGCTTACCTTTTGGCAGGATTTTTAATCGCTCATGCGTTGATAGCGATACATGAGCTAATTCTGTTCGGCGGACAATTTAGATGGATAGTGCTGGATATTTCCCCAAACCTATTCTTTATTGGCAGCTTTGCATACTGCTTAGATGGTCCGTTGCTGTACCTCTATGTTGTCTCGCTACTTTACAGTGATTTTCGTTTTCGCAAGCAGTATCTGTGGCATCTGCTACCCGTTGTCTTGTACTCTATCTATATGTTGGCCGCCTACTATTTGCAGAGCGATCCCTTTAAGGGATATGCAATCCGCTGGTTTCGCTTTGATATGATTTGGCAATATCTGCAAATAGATACCCTTGTCAAAGCCTCTAGGTTTGTCTACCTGATACTTTGCTTATTTTTGATCCGCGAATACAGGGATCGCCTTAAGGAGACGCGGTCTGATATAGAAGCCATTGATCTGTCATGGCTTAAGCTTCTAGTGGTGGGCTTTTTGACGGTGATATTTGTAGACCTGCTATTATCAGGCACCAAGCTCGTCACCCCCGAGTTGAAAGTACTGGTATTGATTGGGCTGTCAAGCTACTACGCAGTCTTTATATTGGTTAACCTGCTACTGTTTTTTAGCGCCGTTAATATCTCGTCCCTCGAGCGCATTAAGCAAAACCCTCAGAGACAAAAAAACGGCAGTCAAGATACTGTGGATCCAGAGTATATAGAACGGATTCGGTGCTTTATGCGCGACAGCAAGCCTTATCTAATGACTAATATCACCTTTGATGCGTTGTCGGAGCAGCTCGATATACCGTCTAGGGAGCTATCTGCCACATTGAATGGGCACTTTAAGATGAATTTTTACGAATTTATCAATAATTATCGTATTGAAGAGGCCAAGGAATTGTTGACGGCACAGGCTCATCAAGTAAAAACCATTACCGATATATTCACAGAAGTTGGTTTTAATAGTAAGTCTGTATTCAATACCTGCTTTAAGAAGAGTGTAGGTGTTACCCCCTCGGAATACCGTCGTAGCTATAGCACAGACTAGGCGGCTGGCGGCTCGGTATTTATTCTGATCCCCGCTCGACTCATCTTGGATGAGAGTAAAATATTCAGCCTATATCTATTTGGAAAGGGTTTTGTAAGGTTATATTGATAGTATTGATGTTGATTTCAATAGTGAATTGACAGATACATGAAGTTAATAAAGATCCTTAGCACCAAATCTCTGTATATCGCCATAATACTGGTGCTCGTCTCCCCGTTGGGATATGCAAAAGAGCGCCTGCACCTGTTGATCTCGGGCGGTGCTGGGGGCGGCTGGGACACCACGGCCCCCGGCATTGGCGCGGCGTTGTCGCGTTCGGGTCTGGTCGATGCCGTGTCTTTTGAGAATATGTCGGGAGGGGGCTGGAGCTATAAAACCATTGCATTAGAGATAAGGCGATGATCGCAGTAGGGAAAAACAGCTAGAAACCATTATTTTATGTGCTAGTATGAGCCCGAAGCGGTCTTGAATTGGTGTATTGAATTATATTGAGAATGGTCGCCTTTAAAGCCCTCTGGGTTCTCTACTGGGGGAATTGTGTGAGACCATCCTCGTAAACCTGCGATATAAGCGGATAGCTCGTATCGTCAGAATAACAGAGGGCTTACCAGTATGGCTTTTGCTATCATTTTGGTCGCAATTGTTGTTGCTTCTGTGTTGTTTCATTTCCTCAGTCCCTGGCAGGCGACGCCGCTGGCGTCTAACTGGGGCTCTATAGATACCACGATCACCATCACCTTCGTGATAACTGCTATTTTCTTTGTGCTTATTGTTCTATTTGTCGCTTACTGCGTGTACAAATTTCGCGCCCGTCCTGGCGGCCGATCCAAATATGAGCCCGAAAATAAGAAGCTCGAATGGTGGCTAATTGGCATTACAACAGTGGGTATCTGTGGTCTGTTGGCGCCGGGGTTGGTTGTCTACAATGATTTTGTCAATGTGCCAGCGGAGGCCGATGAGTTTGAGGCGGTCGGCGAGCAGTGGCGATGGAGTTATCGCCTGCCCGGCGCGGATAAGCAGTTTGGCAAGAGCAGCGTCGCCAATATGAATGTGGATAATCCATTGGGCTTGGATCCGCGCGATCCAGCCGGACAGGACGATGTGATGGTGTCTGGCCATCAACTGCATCTGTTACTGGATCAGCCGGTTAAGGCGCTGTTGCGATCCAAAGATGTTTTGCACGATTTTTATGTGCCTGAATTTCGCGCCAAGATGGATTTAATTCCCAGTCAGATTACCTATTTTTGGTTTACCCCAACGGTGCTGGGAACCTTTGATATTTTATGTGCCGAGTACTGCGGAATCGGTCATTACAATATGCGCGGACAGGTGGTTGTAGAGGATAGAGAGAGCTATCAGCAGTGGCTGTCGGAGCAGCCGACCTTTGCGCAAACTCTGACTGGCGGAACTGTGGGCGGCCTGATAGCTCAGGGCGAGAAATTGGCCGCTAGTAGAGGCTGTTTGGCCTGTCACAGTATCGACGGCAGTTCCAGTCTGGGGCCGGGTTGGCTGGATCTGTTTGGCCGCGAGGAAAGTCTGCACGATGGCACCCAGGCAATTGCTGATGCCGATTATCTTAAAGAATCTATTACCGATCCTGCAGCCAAGATTGTGGCCGGATATCCGGCAGTGATGGCGGCCTATCCGTTTAGTCCCGAGCAACTTGACAGCCTAGTTGCCTATATTCAATCGCTGTCCTCTGGTGACGCACCCACAGTTAAGGAGTGATATATGGCTTATGCAGAAGACGCAGAACATGATGACTTGCACCAACCGCGCAGTTTTTATGCCAAGTACATCTGGAGCCAAGACCATAAGGTTATCGCTATTCAGTACTCGCTGACGGCGATTGCGATGGGATTAGTTGCGCTGGTGCTGTCGGCTATGATGCGTATGCAGATCGGCTTTCCCGGCAGCATAGATATGGATTCAACGGCCTATTATCAGGCCATGACTATGCACGGCATGATTATGGTTATCTATTTGCTGACCGCTCTGTTTCTCGGGGGTTTTGGAAATTATCTTATTCCGCTGATGGTGGGTGCTCGGGATATGGTATTTCCCTTTGTGAATATGCTGAGTTATTGGTTTTATTTGCTTTCGGTGATTGTGTTGCTGTGCAGTTTTTTTGTGCCCGGTGGCCCAACGGGTGCCGGCTGGACGCTCTATCCACCTCAGGCAATTACCAGCGGTACCCCGGGGACGGAATGGGGCATTATTCTGATGCTGGTGTCGCTAATTATATTTATTATTGCCGCGACTATGGGCGGCTTGAACTATGTCACAACTGTCCTGCAGGCGCGCACTCACGGCATGACGCTGTTTCGTATGCCCCTGACGGTCTGGGGTATTTTTGTTGCGACCATTCTCGCTCTTCTGGCATTTCCGGCATTGTTTGTCAGCGGTATTATGATGCTGTTGGATAAAACCATCGGCACCAGTTTCTTTATGCCGGATATGTTTTCATTTGGCTCACAGTTGGAATATCAGGGCGGTAGCCCGATCCTGTTTCAACATCTGTTTTGGTTTTTTGGCCACCCCGAGGTTTATATTGTCGCACTGCCGGCCTTTGGCCTAGTCTCCGATTTGATCAGCGTGCATGCACGCAAGTGTATCTTCGGTTACCGGATGATGGTCTGGGCAATCGTTGCCATTGGGGTGCTGAGCTTCGTGGTCTGGGCGCACCATATGTATGTGAGTGGTATGAATCCCTACTTTGGGTTTTTCTTTGCCGTTACAACATTGGTTATAGCGGTTCCCACCGCACTTAAAGTCTACAATTGGACGCTGACCCTGTGGCACGGCAATATTCACCTCTCAGTGCCTATGTTATTTGCGCTGGCATTTATTGTTACATTTCTGGTCGGTGGGCTGACGGGGCTATTTCTTGGCAATGTGGTGGTTGATATACCATTGTCTGATACTTATTTTGTGGTTGCTCACTTCCATATGGTGATGGGGGTGGCGCCTATTCTGGTGGTATTTGGCGCCATATACCATTGGTACCCCAAAATTACCGGGCGGATGCTTAACGATAGCATCGGCAAGTTGCATTTTTGGATTACTTTTCTCGGCACCTATCTTATTTACTTCCCGATGCACTATATAGGCCTGCAGGGTATGCCACGGCGCTATTATTTGTTTGAGGACTATCAGTTTATTCCCGATTCAGCCCATAGCCTAAATGCCTTTATTACGGTGGTGGCAATACTGGTTGGCATTGCGCAGCTGCTGTTCTTGTTTAATCTTTTTTACAGCGCCTTTAGAGGCAAGCCATCTGGAGGAAATCCTTGGCGGGCTGCCTCCCTTGAGTGGCTGACTCCAGACACCCCGCCCAAGCATGGTAACTGGGGGCCATCATTGCCGGTAGTGCACCGCTGGGCATACGATTATGGCGTACCTGGACAAGCCGAGGATTTTGTCCCGCAGACAGCTTCTGCGGAGTTGGCGCCTGTGCATGAAGGGGATAAAAACCAATAGACTGAAGTGATAAAAAATAGCGGAGGGTTGTATGTACACAAATAGCAATACCCTTTATCTGAGTCGCGATAAGGATTTTTTGCGGCGTATCAAAACTGCCAAAACCGGCCTGCATTTTTTGATGGCGGCCATTAGCTCCATGTTCCTGCTGTTTTTAATTGCCTATATTTTGCGCTCGCAAGTTTCTGATTGGGAGGCCTTATCTCAGCCTTGGCAACCCCTATCCGATACCGGACAACTGTGGTTTAACAGCGCCCTTTTGGCGGTTGCCAGTATTGCATTGGAATATGCGCGGAGAAGTATTAAAGACCTTGATAATAGCAAGCTAACCCGAGACTGTATGTTACTTGCCTGTGCGGCAACTGTGGCTTTTTTAATCGGGCAGTTATTGGTTTGGAAAAAGTTGGCAGCCATGGGATTTATGGCTTCAAGCAATGCGGCCAATGCATTTTTTTACTTGCTGACCGGCTTGCATGGGCTACATTTAATGGGTGGATTGGTGGTTTTGACGGTCGCCACCTACAGATGCAAAAGGTTAGCTTTTGAGTTGCAGGAGCCGTTGCGCTTGCGCACAAAATCATCCATAGAACTGTGCGCCACTTACTGGCATTTCTTATTATTGTTGTGGTTGGGCTTATTTGCACTGCTTACCGGCTCTCCGGAAAGCTATGCAGCCATAGCAAAACTCTGCGGATTTTAAGGAAAGACTATGAACTCACAGACTACATCGCCAGCGCAAAGCCCTCTGCGTGGATTGGCCAAAGACTGGTCTTCTGACAAAGACGCCTTTAAAAATGTCTCTTGGGGAAAAACCATGATGTGGATTTTCCTGCTCAGTGACACCTTTATTTTCAGCTGCTTTCTGGTTGGCTATATGTCGGTGCGCATGACCAGCACGGTGGATTGGCCAATTCCCAGCGAGGTGTTTGCTCTAACCATAGGCGGCCACCATATTCCTCTAGTTTTGATTGCCATTATGACGTTTATACTGATTACCAGCAGTGGCACCATGGCCATGGCAGTAAACTACGGATATAGGCGACAGCGCAAGAAAGCGGCTATTTTAATGCTGGTTACGGCGTTTTTTGGGGTCTGTTTTGTCGGCATGCAGGCATTCGAATGGACCAAGCTTATTGTTGAAGAGGGCGTGCGTCCCTGGGGTAATCCAATGGGTGCCGCGCAATTTGGCGCAGCCTTTTTTATGATCACCGGCTTTCACGGTTTTCATGTTTCGATCGGTGTGATCTATCTGTTAATTGTCGCCTTAAAAGTATTGCGGGGTGACTATGAGGAAAGGGGTTACGAAATTGTCGAGATTACCGGACTGTACTGGCACTTTGTCGATCTGGTATGGGTTTTTATATTTGCATTCTTTTATCTGTGGTAGCGGAGGCTGACAATGGAACATCAAGCTAATACTGAGGGCCAACAACATCCCATAGGCATTTATTTTAAAATATGGGGGCTTTTATTTGTACTCAGCGCCTGCTCTTATCTAGTGGACTACCTAGAGTTTCAGGGGGCTGTTCGATGGACGTTGATTCTGGTTTTTATGTTTCTTAAGGCGGGACTTATCGTCGCTGTTTTTATGCATATGATCTGGGAGCGCATTGCGCTTTTAACCGCAATACTGATGCCGCCGCTATGCATTTTGGTGCTTATCACTCTAATGGCCAGCGAGGCGAGTTACACTAATCTCAATCGGTTGATGTTTTTCCAATAGAGACCATTGCGCAAATGATCTTTTGCCCTCATACGGCGTTAAAACCGTACTCATTCGGTCATTTATGATCTATAAACTCCCTTGTTCCGTGCGATTTTGCCTTGTCTGAAAACAAAATCTCTATCCGTGCAAAGGTCTCTTGCTCAATTCAAGGTCTCTTACTCAATTCAATGGCGCAAAAAGAAGCACGCACAGCAACCGCTGTGTAAATTGCTGTGCGCTGTCCTTAACTAAACGCTGTTCAGCCTGTCTATGGCATAGTCTTCATAAACAGTCTAAATTTGTCCTGCATGGCAATAAACCAGTGGGGCACAGAGGGACCATCTCCAGCATCAACTAATCTTGGGTGATGGTTGATGACCTCGGCGAGCACAGGCTCATTCTCTGGTTCAATATCCACAAAGAAAACATGCTTACCTAGGTCCAATGCCTTGTCAAAGCGCGCAAAACGCTTATTTTTCAACTGAATGCCAAGAAAGCCAAGTTCCCAGGTGCAGAACCCTAAAATCACAATAGCGAGAAATGCAAACGGCATCCAAGTAATCCTGTCTGCCCAGCCCATCACCTGGACCAGAGACAGCATTAATATCACGGCAATAATCCCAAGAGCTGCGCCAATTTTGGTGCCATGGACAACACCAGTTCTAAGTACGGCTTCGACTTCATGGAGGTGCGGGTGACGGGCTACATCTACGTCATCCAAGCTTAGAACATGGATATGTGGCGTTGTTATACCGCTATTTTCCAGCTCTTCTTCAACCTGTTCCAGTTCGTCGAGATCGTCGCTAACATAAAAATGTCTTTTCATAACCTCATCCCTCATTCTGTTCTATTAGACTAGAATGCGATAGAGATCCCGAGCATCTTTACGGCAACAAACTGCGGGACCCACTATCCCGTCGTCGAAGCTTATCAATAGCACGAACTGAGCAATAAATCAACCGGAAATGGGCAATATGGTTTATGGAGCCTGTTTGTTGTTTTTAAGTTCGCAGACCGATTGACGAAACTTTGCCTGTGAAAAAACTATACCACAATAGATTGCAATACTAGATTATTAGGGTCTATAACTAATAGAGCGGGGTCTTATGGATTTGAGGAGCTGAAGTGTGGGAAGGGACGTTTTCGCAGATAATCTTAAGGGGTATCTAGTCCCCAAAACCGAGCGTATTTGAGTTCTGTATATTGACGATGGGCCGACAAGATAACAATAGGTATCTTGTCGGCCGAAAAGGGCGATATGGTGGATGCCGCTATGCAATTAGGGGTGAACGACTATTTTATCAAGTCAGCTTCGGTTGAAGGATTAGTGCCTAAGCTGCAACGGCTGTTGGTAGGTTGATTGATCGGGCAACCGACAAATAACGGCGCTTGAGTCTGCCCCGCGAACAGAGCCAGTGCTTTGGGTATTGCGCCCATTTTTTCCCACGCTAACTATCGCTCTACCTCTAATACAATGGCCTTGTGTTGGTTGCATTGGGGGAGATTTCCTCGACACAGAGGGATATTTGCGGCAAAACGCATTATTTATTCGACCTATAAGCTAGCGAAATTGTTGGAGTGGCCTTAGAATAGCCGCCTTTTAAGTTCTGGGCAGGTCGTTTAGGTCGCCTCTGGGCTGTTAATAAAATAATTACAATTATATTTGCCGCTCGGGGCAACCCATAAAATTTATTACAATAATTTAATTAGGTTTCAAATGACTCAGAAGCACGTGTATATCGGTAAGCAGCTTCGACATAAGCATGATGTCGAGGTCACAGGTCAATACGTCAATATGGACGGTGAGGCTTTCTATCAAATTGCTAACTACGATCAGATGAAGGACTTTTTTATCAGCGTGGTCAGCGATTCCAATCACTGGATGTTTATTTCTACGCGAGGCGGTCTCTCGGCGGGAAGAATCAATTCGGAGAATGCCCTCTTTCCTTACTATTCGGACGATAAGATCAGCGACGGTTCTCCGTTTACTGGCAGCAGGACTATCGCCTTGGTAAGCAGCGGTGATAAGACATCATTGTGGGAGCCCTTTTCCGAGCAGTGCTCTGGTATCTACGATATTACACGCAATCTCTATAAGAATGTTGTCGGCGATAAATTAATTTTTGAAGAGATTAACCACGATCTCTCAGTAACCTTCCGTTACGCTTGGCGAACCTCAGATAAATTTGGTTTTGTTAAAACCGCCAAGCTAATTAATAACAGCGCGGCGCCACTGCAGGTGGAGATTGTCGATGGTGTCGAAAATGTGTTGCCCTACGGTGTTGAACCGGATGTGCAAAATTCATTGAGCTGTCTTGTAGACGCCTATAAGAAAAATGAATTGGAGGCGGACAGCGGTGTCGGCCTGTACAGCATGAGTTCGATTCTGGTGGATCGCGCCGAGCCGAGCGAGGCGTTGTCGGTCACTACGCTGTGGTCGGTGGGTTTGCCCAATGCGAAAAAATTGGTTTCCTCGATCCAGCTCGAGCAGTTTCGTCAGGGGCTGCCTGTTGAGCAAGAGGTGGATGTTCGCGGTCGCCGAGGTGCTTATTTTGTCAATGCTGTGGTTGATCTTGCCCCACAGGCGCAGGAGAGCTGGAGCATCGTCGCTGAAGTCAATCAGGGACCTGCTCAGGTAAGAGATTTAATGGCCTATCTAAAAGCCGGCCAAACTGTCAGTGAAGATATCGAAGCCGATATAGCCTTGGGGTCGGAAAATCTGGCGCGTATTGTGGGTATATCGGATGGTCTACAGGTCACTGAAGATAGACTGAGTGCCAATCATCATTTTTCTAATGTGTTATTTAATGTGATGCGCGGCGGACTGTTTGTCGATAACTACTGGGTTGAAAAGGATGATTTAATCGAGTTTGTAAAAGGCTTTAACCGCGCAGCATTTGATCAATTTGAGGAATTTTTTGAGAGCCTCGACGCCAAGTTTCACTATAGCGATTTGATCAGGGCCGCCGCTGAACAGAAAGATGCAGGCCTGCGGCGACTTTGTTTCGAGTACTTGCCGCTGTCGTTTAGTCGTCGCCATGGCGATCCCTCTCGACCTTGGAATAAGTTTGCCATACAGGTCAAGAAAGACGACGGGTCGCAACTGCTTAATTTTGAGGGCAATTGGCGAGATATCTTCCAGAATTGGGAGGCGCTGAGTTTTTCGATTCCCAATTATGTCGAGAGCATGATTTGTAAATTCGTCAATGCTTCCACTGCCGACGGCTATAACCCCTACCGAATTACTAAAGCCGGTATCGACTGGGAAAAACCAGATCCCAATGATCCCTGGGCAAATATTGGCTATTGGGGCGATCATCAAATTATCTATTTGCTGAAGTTCTTGGAGTTTTCCGGCGATTATCACCCCGGTACTTTGCGCGACTTCCTGACCAGTGATTTGTTCTGTTATGCGAATGTTCCCTACCGCATCAAGTCATACAACGATCTGCTTAAGGATCCTCACAATACCATCGATTTTGACGATGCCGCGGAAACTTTGATTGACCAGCGGGTGGATCAGGTAGGTGCAGATGGCCGCCTGTTATGGGATCAGCAGGGATCGGTCTACTATGTCAATCTAACCGAGAAGCTTCTGGCGACAGTTTTATCCAAGCTGTCGAATTTTATTCCAGAGGGCGGTATTTGGATGAATACCCAGCGACCGGAGTGGAATGATGCGAATAATGCGCTGGTAGGTTTTGGTGTGTCCATGGTGACGCTCTACTACACGCGCCGTTATCAGCAGTATTTGTTGGATCTCTTTTCTGAGGTGGAGTTTGAAGAGGTGGCGATTTCCAAAGAAATTGCCGATTTATTAAATGCCATTAATAGTACCTTCGAAAATCATAGGCATCTGCTGGCGGGTAAAATCAGCGATGCCGATCGCAAGCAGATTTTAGATTCTCTGGGCAAGGCGGGCAGTGAGTTCCGCGGCAGTGTTTACGAGCACTCCTTTGCGGGCGATCGAGTATTGGTTAAAACCTCGGATTTGGTGGCGTTTTGCGAGACTTCAATCCAGTATATTGACCATACGATTGATGCCAATCGACGTGAAGATGGGCTCTATCAGGCCTATAACCTGATGACGGCCACTGATAAGGGCGTTGAGATCACCCATCTGTATGAGATGCTAGAGGGTCAGGTTGCTGTACTGAGTTCTGGCTATTTAAGTCCAGAGCAGGCGCTGGAGGTGTTGACGGCATTGAGACAGTCGGCGATCTACACCGAGCGCCAGCATTCTTATTTGCTGTACCCAGATCGAGAGTTAACGCGCTTTGTGGATAAAAACATTATTCCCAAGGAGCAGTTTGAACGTTCGGCGCTGCTAAAAGCTCTGGTATCCGCTGGCGATAGATCATTGGTAGAGATGGATGCGCAGGGAGGCTATTACTTTAATGGTACCTTCAATAATGTCGACAGCGCCAAGGCAGTTATCGAGTCGCTAAAAGCCAATGGCTACAAACAGTTGGTTGAGCAAGACCAGTCACTGATTGAGGAAATCTTTGAGGATATCTTTAACCACCGACAGTTTACCGGTCGATCTGGCGGCATGTATGCCTATGAAGGCCTAGGATCTATCTACTGGCATATGGTCTCCAAACTACTTCTGGCGGCGCTTGAGAATTTCCGCAAGGGCGCAGAGCTGGATACCGATGCGGTTACCATGGGTAAATTAGCCGATTGTTACTTCGATATTCGGGCTGGCATTGGCTTTAATAAGACTCCGGGCAATTATGGCGCATTCCCCACCGATCCCTATTCACATACCCCTGGATTTGCTGGGGCCAAACAGCCCGGTATGACAGGGCAGGTGAAAGAGGAGGTTATTACCCGTCAGATAGAGTTGGGTGTGATCGTGGCTGAGGGCTGTATTAGCTTTAAACCCTTTATCCTCAGGAAGTCGGAGTTTCTTTCGAATGCTGATTCGCTGGTTTATTTCGATATTGCCGGCGATCAACAAAGCTTGGCTTTGGCGGAGGGACAGCTGGGCTTTACCTACTGTCAGGTTCCAGTTGTATACAGCTTGGCTGAGGAGACTTCGATTGTGGTTAGCTATGCAGATGGCACCCGCAATGCAGTTTCGGGAAATCGTATTGATGCACAGACATCGATGCAGATATTCGACAAGAAAGGCACTGTGACCCAGATCGAGGTTGCTCTAAAGCCTGGGTTGGAATAACAGAAGCGCAATTGATCGCTGCAAAAAAAACAGCCGTCTAATTTAGACGGCTGTTTTTTTTGGCAATTGTTTTAATCTTAACTGGTAGTTTGATCGCTATGGCGAGCTTCCAGCTGCGCACGAATCTCATTGGCGCGCTGCTCATCAAGGTCATAATTGCGCATCACTAGGATAGCAATTAATGTTCCTATGCCGGGTATGGCAATATAGCTTAACCGCAACAGCTCAAGGGTTTCTGCGCTTTGCACAGCCACCGATTGGTCAAATCCGATGGTGCTCAGTATAAGCCCGCTCGCGCCTCCGGCAATAGCCGCCCCAAATTTAACCATCCACCAATAGATTGCGCCGAAGGTGCCCGCTCTGCGCTGACTGGTTTCCAGTTCATCCAGATCACAGATATCAGCCGTCATTGACATCATAATGGTAAACAGGCCGCCAATACCGAATGCGAACAGTGGTAGTGGAATAAACATTAGCCAGGGATTCTCTGGCGAGAAGCACCACCAAAACAGTACATAACCGACTAGAGAGACTGCTTGCGAGTATAAAAAAGTTATTTTTTTACCGTATTTTTGCGCGCAGTGGTTAACGATGGGAATTACCAAAAAGCAGGTGCATAGAGCCCCTACAGAACCGAACAGTGTCGGCCAAACACCAGCTTGCCCGGGATCTCCATCATTCATGTAGTAGACAACAATAAACCAAGAAAAGGCGGCTACAGTTTGAAAGGCATTAAAAATCAAAAAGGTCGCTATACAGATTTTTTGGAAAGGTTTGTTGCGCAGTGTTATCAGAATACCGCGGCCAAAATCCAGCATGGTTTCTTTGAGGTCTTTGTCGGCAATTGTCTGCTGCTGGTCAGTTTCTGCTGTATTGGTGAAGGTGCAGAAAATCGCCGGCACTAGGGCCAGAGTCATACAGAGGCCGCCAACCCACAGCGATAGAGTTCTTGCGCCATCAGTGGAGGATTCAAACCAATTGGGATCGTAGAGAATTATCCAAAACCAAGGTGCAATCACCCAAGCCCACTGGCCAATCCACTGTGCCACCGCCATCAATCTGGTGCGCTCGTGAAAATCAGAGCTCATTTCATAGCCCATGGCCACGTAGGGCACGCTAAATATAGTCATGCCTATCCAAAATACACAGCACCAGGATAGGAAGTAGTAGAAGGTATACATCTCAGAGTTTTCTGCAGATAGTTGCCACATCATCATAAATGACAGGCCCGATATAATGGCGCCGACAAACACATAGGGTCTGCGTTTGCCCCATCTGGATACAGTGTGGTCAGAAATATAGCCCATCAGAGGGTCTGTGATGGCATCAATCAATTTGGGTATAAAGAAAATCAGTGCCCACAGGATAGGGCTCATGCCCAGACCCTGAATGAGAATAACCATAAAAATGCCCAGTGCCGCTGGAAACATCTGGTTGGCAAGCATACCAATACCAAAGGCGACCTTTTGATTAAATGGAATTTGACCCTGCTTTAAGGAGGCATTTTGAGTATTATTTTGAGCCATAATTTCTGTCTTCTGCAATTATTAATAGACCTCTCCACCTTGATAAGACTGTTCGTCAGCCTAACCTGATTGCAGTTGGTCTAGGCTGGACACCTGTGTCTAGGCATAGCTATGCCGTGCATATCAGCGTGAAAAAGTTAGGAAATCACCAATTTCGAGTATAGGTCAGCGGTTTGTTGGAATCCCCGACGATTCGACCAAGACGGGCAAATTTGCGGTAGCAGAGCCGCCGTAACGGTTATCTATATAGACAAAGAGTCGATATTCACCGGCGTTGGGGGCCTTAAATTCGACTTGTTGTGAGGTATTGGGTCCCGATTGATGCCAAACAATATCGGGGATGGGTTCAAAATCGCCGCCATCACTCTCCAGGCTTCTATCGAGCTCTTTCATCAGTTCCCAGCGGTAACTCAATGCCTGTTGATGCGCAGTCTCCACGGAGACTTGCGCGGTATAGAGTTGATTTTCTTGCAGTCGCACATTATCTCTGGCGGTCAATCCATCAATGGTTAGCCCAGATAGGGTCGGCACGCGATGCTGGGGCCATTTACCGGTCCACAGATATTGCATCACCTGAGCCGCTTCTGTGCTCTGTCCATTGTCTAGGAAAACGCCATACCAAGTGGGCGTGCGCTCCTGTTTTTGTCCCCATAAAAAGACAAATGAACCTATGCACTGCGCAGTATCAGCGGCAATATAGTCGAGGTAGCGCGACTGGTAGGACTTGGCTTTTTCGCTACTATTGGCTTCGATTGACCTATCCCAATCGGTGTGAGGGCTTTCCCAGTGACCCGTGGCACCCCATTCAGATACCGTATAGGCGCCCTTATAGTTACTGTCCTCTAAATACTTGGGTAGCCTGTCGATTTCACCATAAACTTGGAAAGATAGTAGATCGAGATCTGGACAGTGCGCCACAAGCAGTTCAATCACTTGGGTTTCGGCCCCTGCCAACATGGTAGTGGTTGGATGGTTGGGGTCGAGCTCGTGGATCATTTTGGATAAATCATTGACCGCATCCCAGACTTTGGGGTTGCTATGACGAAGATTCAGTTCGTTGCCAATGCCCCACATCAGCAGGGCGGGATGATCTTTTAGCGCCACTATATCTCGCTTGATAGTGGCCATCTGTTGCGCCACCGCCTGTTGGTCATTGTAGTCAAAGCCATGTCGCTCGCGAGCCACATCTAGACCCATACAGACCATTAGACCCTGCTGATGGGCTTCATCCAGTATTTCAAGGCCGGTTTTTTCGCCATTGTCGACCCGCCAAGTGCGAAATGCGTTGCCACCGTAGTCAGCAAGACTTTGGATACTGCCCAACTCTAAGCCGGCACCTTTGATATAGAAGGGCTTGCCATCCACGGTTAGTTGGTAGTTGCCGGCTTGTTGCTGTAATTCGACCTTGCTGGGCTTCATTAATTGGGACCTTAGGAATCTGCAAATCAGGTCGCTTATTCTATTTCTGGGTCGATGGCAAAACAAGGGGTGCTGGCGCTATGCAAGACCATCAATGGCTAATATAATCGTCGGCCAGATTATTCCAATAATAATAGGTTAAACAAAGCTGTGATTAAATTGACTAAATTTCTTGTTCTGAGTGTTTTAATAACATTGTTAACTGCCTGTGATAAGCCGGCGCCAATCTCTGAGTTGCAGCAGATAGCCAGTCCCTCGGCGGCTGAAATACTCGGCAACCCCGATTACCCCGCGATCTCCTACGGCGGCTATCGCGACAAAGCTCGCGACACTGTGCCAAGCGAGGCCGACTTAACAGAGGATATGAAAATATTGGGCGCGATGGGGATCAAAGTTTTGCGCACTTACAATACCTCCCATTACCCGCAGGCGTCGCGCCTGTTGGCGGCGATTCGCCAGTTAAAGTTGGAAGATCCAAGTTTTGAGATGTATGTTATGTTGGGCGCTTGGATAGACTGTGAGAACGCCTGGACAGATAACCCCAATCACCATGGGGAAAATTTAGAAAATAACAGCACTGAAATAGCAACGGCAGTGGCACTGGCCAATCAATATCCAGATATTGTCAAAGTGATAGCCGTCGGCAATGAGGCTATGGTGCATTGGGCGGAGACCTATTTTGTCTACCCTGATGTCATTCTAAAATGGGTAAATTATTTGCAGGGGCTTAAACAATCTGGCGAGCTATCGGCGGATCTATGGATTACCAGTTCAGAGAATTATGCGGCTTGGGGCGGCGGTGCCAAAGATTATCGGACTGAACATTTGGCAGCATTGGTGAAAGCGGTCGACTTCCTGTCGGTGCATACCTACCCCTTCCATGATACTCACTACAATCCCGATTACTGGGGTGTGCTTGAAGATAAAGAGGGCCTATCCGAGTTGCAGATGATTGAGGCGGCCATGCTGCGCGCTAAACAGTATGCAATCTCCCAGCACCAAGGCGTTGCAGATTATATCCACAGTCTGGGCGTTGATAAGCCGATCCATATAGGTGAAACCGGTTGGGCCTCAATAGGGGAAACTGCCTATGGTTTCTCGGGCTCAAAGGCTGCCGATGAAGTTAAACAAAAGCTTTACCATAAGCATATGCGCGACTGGGCAAATGCGGCAGGTATGTCGATGTTTTATTTTGAAGCCTTTGACGAGCAGTGGAAGGATCCAATCAATGCTGCGGGTTCAGAGAATCACTTTGGTCTGATAACACTCAACAGCGAGGTTAAATACGCACTCTGGGATTTGGTCGACCAAGGTGCGTTTGTCGGCTTAACCAGAAACGGCAAGCCCATTACCAAGAGCTATGGTGGCGACCAGACCCTGTTGATGCAGGATGTACAGGCACCGCCGTTAAAGGGTCGGATGGAAGAGCGCGATTAACCCGCGAGCTAAAGCTGGCGCAGCGTACCCAAAGCAATGGCTGGGCCTTAGTGATCTTGGCTATCCAAAATCGTCTCCATTTTATCCATAATATTATTCATCCGCGCAACCAGCGCCCTGTAGGGTGCTGGGGTTGCCATATCCACACCGGCGTCTTTCATAAGTTGGTAAGGATGGTCTGATCCGCCGGCCTTTAGCAGCTTGATAAAGGCTTGCTGAGCACCCTGATCACCGCTGCCAATTTTTTCCGCTAGGTTGGTGGCTGCGGCAATTGAGGTAGCGTACTGAAAGACGTAAAAGTCGTAGTAGAAGTGCGGAATATAGGCCCATTCGATGCCGTACAGATCATCTATGGTGACTACACCCTGATCATGGCCGTGATAGCGCTTTAATAGTTCAAGATACAGGTTGGTGAGTTTAGCGCCGGTGAGTACATTGCCGGCCTCGACTTGCCGATTAATCTCAAGTTCAAATTCAGCAAACATGGTCTGCCTAAAAAAGGTGCCGCGCAAGGCTTCAAGGCCGATGCCCAGATAAAAAAGTTTTTCCTCGGCGCTTTGGGCTTCGCGCACCACCATATCCTGCAATAGCATTTCATTCATAATTGAAGCGGTTTCAGCGATAAAAGTCGCATAGCTCGCAGTTTCCCAAGGTTGAGTTTTATTGGAAAGCACCGAGTGCACAGCGTGACCGTATTCATGGGCAAAGGTAGAGGCGCTCTCAAAATCATTGTTATGGTTTAGCAACACATAGGGGTGCACATCGTAAGCTCCCCCCGACATATAGGCCCCAGAGCGTTTGCCCGGCGCTGGATAGACATGCATCCAGCGGCCCTCTACGCCCTGATCATAGGCAGCCATATACTCCGCTCCCAGAGGCTTGAGTGCGCGTCTGGTTATGGCAATCGAGTCCTGGATACTGTAGGTTTTTTCAAGGTTTACCAGTGGCGGATAAATATCGTAGTAGCGCATATCATCTTCGATATTGAGCATTCTTTTACGCAATTTAAAATAGCGGTGCAGGGTTGGCAGTGCTCGATTTACCTCGGCAACCAAGGTGCGGTAGACCGCGGGTGGCATATTGTCATCAAATAGCGCGCGACCCACTGAGCTTTGGTAATTGCGCACCTCAGTTTGAAAAACTAGCCCCTGCACATGGGTGTTGATAATGGCGCCCAGTGTTGCCTCGAAGTCTTTCCAGACAGACCAGAACCTGTTGAACACCATTTTGCGATCTTCGCGCGCTGGGGCCTGACGGCCCGCAGAGTATCCGGATTGGCTAAGGCGTATTTTTTCACCATTTGATAATGTGACCTCGGGCCAGGGTAAATTGGCATTGGCCAGCACAGAATAAATTGAATCCGGCGCACCTGTTAATTGTCCAGTTTTAGCCAGCACAGCTTCAATCTCTGGGCCCAGTATATGGGGTGCCTGACGCAATGCATCCCGAATACCAAAGGCATGTTTATTAAGTTCCGGTTCAGCGGCGAGAAACTGTTGAATTTTAGATTCACCCAGTGCTAGCAACTCGGGGTTATACCAGCTTACGGCGGTACTCAAATCGGTTAACAGGTTGCGCGCCAACTGACTGCGCTCTTCATTTGCGGCCACGCGAGTATCTATATCGGCGCTTAGATTGGCATAGACGTAGATACGAACCGCGTCCTTGTAGACGCTGGATATCTGCTCTGATGCGCGTAGCAGTGATTGGGCGCTGTTTCCGAGACTGCCCTGAAGTTTCTTTAGCGATTCGATTTGCTGGACCACCGCGGTTCTGGCTGCTTCCCAAGCGTCCAAATTGGGGTATAAATCAGTTAGATCCCAACGGTATTTTTCGTCCACTGATGCAGTGGCAGAGATTGGTTCGCTGGTCACTGCAGTGGCGGGTTTGTCGCCGCAGGCGGTAAATAGGCAACATGCCGCCAGTATAAGGTATAGTTTTTTATTCATATCCATTGTCCATAATCGTAATGCTAAAAATCGTTGTTAGTAGTTCTATCAATAGCCCTAAGCCAACAGCGCAACCGTTTTAATTTGTACAAAGACCTCGCTTCCCTTATCTAAAGCTAGCAACTCAGCGGACTTGCGAGTAATGCGTGACAGTAGTGGTGTGCCCTGTGCAGACAGTCGCACCATAACCTGTGAGTTTCCCTCGGCGGTTATTGCTTGCACAGTGGCGGGGAAGATATTGAGAATGCTAGTATCAGATTGATGTTGTTTGGTTAAGCTGGTATCCCGCGCGGCAATGCTGAGGCGCACCGGATGACCAATGGCCAACGGTTTTTTAGCAACCGTAAAACGCCCGCCGGCAAAGTCGATATAGGTTAGCTGGAATTCATCATCATGGCCTGAGACCTGTCCGTTAATCAGTGCCGCGGCATCATCGCCACGCGCCAATGGCAGATCGAAGTTGGTCAGCATATCGCCAATTGCGCCACTGTCTTTGACCTTGCCATTGTCGATTAACACTAAATGGTCGGCCAGACGAGCCAGTTCATCTAGCGCGTGACTGACATAGATAATAGGAATATCCAGTTCCCCATGGAGGGTCTCAAGATAGGGCATAATCTCTCTTTTGCGCTGTATATCCAATGCGGATAGGGGTTCGTCCATCAGCAGTATTTTGGGGCTTACCGCCAGTGCTCTGGCAATCGCAACCCGCTGGCGCTCACCGCCGGAGAGCTGGGTTGGTTTGCGCTGTAGTAGTGGCGCTATACCCAGTAGGTCAATGGCCCGATCAATAGATACCTTGCGCTGGCTATTGGGCACGCGGCGCATACCGTATTGCAGATTGTCCTGCACATTTAAATGTGCAAATAAGCTGGCTTCTTGGAATACATAGCCCAGTTGCCGCTGGTGCGGAGGAGTGAAATGCATGGCGTCCTGCCAGATTGCATCGCCCACCCTAAGGTAGCCGCGGCTATTTTTTTCTAGGCCGGCCATTGCCCTTAACAGCGTGGTCTTGCCACCGCCAGAGGGGCCGGTAATCCCAGTAATACCGGTGCTGGCAATGGCTAGCTCTATATCCAGAGAAAAATTGGGGCGGTCTATATTAATTCGACAGTCAATGCTCATGCTCGACCTGCTGCATTAGGGTAAACCGGCGGTTAATAGTGTAAATACTGACTAACAGGATGAACGACAGCAGTAATAAGCCCCCTGAGAGCCAGTGGGCGTGGCCGTATTCAAGTGCTTCCACATGATCGTAGATGGCGATAGAAAGCACTTGAGTCTCGCCGGGAATATTGCCGCCGATCATCAGTACCACGCCAAATTCTCCCACCGTATGGGCGAACCCGAGCACGCTGGCGGTGATAAAACCTGGGCGCGCCAGAGGTACAGCAACAGTAAAAAAGCGGTCTAGAGGCGAGGCTCGCAGGGTGGCCGCCACCTCCATAGGACGAGAGCCTATAGCGCTAAAGGCATTCTGTAGGGGCTGTACCACAAACGGCATTGAGTAGATAACCGAGCCGATAACCAGCCCGGCAAAGGTAAATGCCAGCGGCTGTCCGCCAAGCCATGCCATTGCGCCACCAATGGGCCCATTGGACCCCAGAGCCATTAGCAGATAAAACCCCAGCACCGTGGGTGGCAATACTAAGGGCAGGGCGATCACTGCCTCCAGCAGTGCCTTATATTTCCATCGCGTACGCGCCATCCACCAGGCGAGCGGCGTTCCCAGTGCCAGCAGCAGCAATGTGCTGACTGCCGCCAGTTTAAGGGTTACCACTAGGGCTGAGAGATCATATTCGTTGAGCATTAGGGCGTACCGTAACCAAATCCTTGAATAATCTCCAGCGCCTGCTCAGTTTTTATATAAGCGAGAAATGCTTTGGCGGCATCTAGATCATTGAGTAGCACCGCTTGCTGTTGGATCGGTGCGTATAGCGCTTGCGGGATTTGCCAGTATGATCCCTCTGTGGCCCCGTCTAATTGTGCAAGCTGAGAGCGGGCAATAAAACCCAGCTGGGCATTGCCGCTGTGCACAAACTGAAAGGTTTGGCTGATATTTTCACCGCGTACAATTTTAGAAGATAACTGGTTCCATAGATCAAACTGTTTGAGAACTTGCCGCGCGGCGCGCCCATAGGGCGCAAGCCTTGGGTTGGCAATTGCCAGATAGCGAAAATTTTCCTGTTTTAATATATTGCTGTCGACAGTTGCCGAGTTGGGGCTCCAGAGTACCAGCTCACCTACGGCATAGGTAAATCGGCTTCCCGCCTTCGCCACACCCTGCTGTTCAAGTAGCTGGGCGTGGTGGCTATCGGCGGCCAAAAAAATATCGAAGGGAGCGCCCTGTCGAATCTGCGCATAGTGCTTGCCGGTGGAGCCAGAGCTTATCATTATGCTATGACCGGTTTGCGCCTCAAACTGCTCTGCAACTCTGCCGATGGCAGCGGCAAAGTTACTGGCGACTGCCACTCTAACCTTATCGGCCCAGCCCTGCTGCGGGAGCAAGATTAAGGATAGGGCCACAGCTAACAGACAAGGTAATTTTGTAGGCAGTTTGTTCATATGGGCATCAGTATACTCTGAGATCTTTGCGCAGCTAGAGATTTTGCCGCCATGGGTTGTTAAAATCGCACTCATTTTGTAAATACCCATATTCCAACATTATTAGATTAAATATTAATTATTCAGTTCGATTATAGATGCCTCTCTTTTACTGCTCGTATTTTGCAAAAGCCCTATTTAGATAATGGGCCAGACGAACGCCGGCCTAAGCTAGTCGCTTCTCTGTTATCGTCTTATTGGCAAAAATCTGCATGCATAGTGCCTTTGAAGTGACCGATAATATAGGGATATGTTTCGGTGATGTAATAGCCGTAAACCCCATCCGCTTGCATACCGTTGCATGGGGCCAGATTCCCTAGGCCATCGATATATGCATAATCTTGGCGATAGATGCCGTCGTAATCGCCGCCGGAAAAAGTATAGCCCGCCACTGGAGATTCTAGAGCTAGTCCTATAAGGGTGTCAGCAGGAAATAGTACAGGCGCGATCATTGTCCTTAATATAAACTCGGCGAGGGGTTGGAGAAGATGGCGGGTTTTAAGCTTTTTTATTTAAAAGTAAGACCTTTTGGTCGCATAAAAACAGCCTTTCATCGCGGCTATTTGGCTAATTATTGAATCTGCCCCTGTTATCGCATATTTTTCGTTATTAAATTCGGGACGATGTAGTTTAATGTTATTGAACTGGACTGAGTAATAATCCATAATCGCTCAGTCTACAGTTTCATGTTTCTTTACTTAGGGGGTTTAACAACATGTTATTCAAAAAGAAAGTTCTTTCTAGCAGCATAGCACTGGCCTTGGTGGGCTCAGCGATGCCTGCATTGGCGCAAGACGATGGCCTTGAAATCGAAGAGGTAATTGTTGAAGGTGGTATCCGCGCAAGTTTGAAAAAGTCGATGGATATTAAACGTGATTCGGCCGGTGTTGCCGACGCTATTTCTGCAGAGGATATGGGTAAGTTTCCAGATACTAACCTTGCAGAAGCACTTCAGCGAGTGACTGGCGTGTCGATTGATCGCCAGCGCGGTGAGGGTAGCAAGGTCACTGTTCGTGGCTTTGGTCCAGACTATAATATGGTAACCCTTAACGGTCGCCAAATGCCGACCCACAGTGGTATTAGCCGGTCGTTTGATTTTGCCGATTTAGCGTCAGAGGGAATTTCAGCTGTAGTAGTTCACAAAACTGGTGACGCATCTGCGCCGTCTGGTGGTGTGGGCTCACTAATTAATATTATGACCACTAAGCCCCTTGAAGCTGGTTTCATTGCTAGCTTTGGCGTTAAAGCTGGAATAGATACTTCTACGGAAACTGGCGACACAGCGACTCCAGAAGTTTCAGGTTTGTTTTCTCAAACCTTTGCTGACGATACCATCGGTGTAGCGCTGAGCTTCTCTTCTCAAGAACGCAACAATGCTGTGCACTTTGCCAATGTCGGTGGCTGGCACACCAGCCCCGGTGATACCGATGGCGGTTGGACTGCAGTGCCAATAAATGCGGAACAGGTTAACCGTCCAACGAGTACCGATGAGAATATTTCGATTCCTCAGAGTATGGCCTTTAATATCTCTGAGTATGTATCGGAGAGGGTTAATGGACAGCTTACATTGCAATGGCGTCCAATGGACTCGCTGACAGCTACTGTTGATTACACCTACTCGGAACTTGATGTAGAGCGTGCATACACCGATTTAGCATCTTGGTTTAATCTGGGTAACAATGTTCAGACCTCCACATGGGATGAAGGTCCTATCGGCACACCATTGACTTACAGTGAAGTCAGTGCCAACTCTGATTACACCATGGGTATAGGTCGTGATGGTTCTATTAATAACAATGATTCTGTAGGTCTAAATCTAGAGTGGAATGTTTCAGATAGCTTGCAGTTGACTTTGGATCACCACAGTTCATCTGCAGCATCAAAGGCCAATACTCCCTATGGAACCAGTTCGCTGATAACCATAGCTAGCTTTAACCGAACTGTTACCACCGGTCACTTTGATCAGGATCTACCCATCTTGGAGTTGGGCTTGAACCCAGCTAATGATGGTACTGCACGCCCGCTCTACAAAGACGATATGATCGTTACTGGTAGTGTGATTATCAATGCCATTTCGAATATGGATATTGAGCAAACTAAACTGGGCGGCACCTATGATCTATCTGATGTAACCAGTGTTGACTTTGGTGTTGAGTTAACAGAGGTTAGCAACCGCACTACCAGTAAGGCGACTGAACGTGGCACCTGGGGTGGTATTTCAGAGCCGGGCGATCTCAGTGATATTTTGGTAAGAGCTTCGATGGCTGATTCCTTCGACCAGATTTCTGGTGGTGATGACCCACGCCGTCAATCTGAGTACTTTACAACTAGCTACGAACAGCTGGCGGCAGTTGCGGCGGCGCTTCCTCGCGCTGATCTTCCAGCTTTGGGTGACTGTGGTACTCCTTATTGTGCCTCTACCGATTGGGATACTGATAAGCGAACCACTGAGGAAACGGTTGCCGCTTATGCTCAGTTAACCCATGATACTGAGTTTGATGGTATGCCTTTGAATCTTAGAGCTGGTTTGCGTTATGAGCAAACTGATGTGGTTTCTGCTGCAAATGCTCCTACCTACAGCAATGTGTACTGGGAAGGTGGCAATGAGTTCTACCTAGTGAAGGCTACTGATGCAGAGGGCAATGTAATATCAGCCTTTGATGATTACACAGGAGATTACAACCTATTCCTGCCAAACCTTGATATCAATTTGGAAATCACTGATGAATTGGTAGCCAGAGCTTCTGTCAGTAAGACAGTAACTCGGCCCAACTACAATGATATTAAAGGTGGTGTTACAGTCGATGGCCAGACCTTTAAGTTTAAGAGTGCCGCCGCCAGTGGTGGTAACCCAGGGCTGTTGCCTATTGAGTCTACAAACTTTGATCTCTCTGTAGAATGGTACTACGGCGATACCGACTATCTATCGGTTGGTTACTATCAAAAGACCGTTGATAACTTTATCGGCAATGGTTTCCGTCAGGAGACATTGTTTGGGCTGAATGATCCAGCGTCTGGTGGTCTATTTTACGATACTGCTATAGCCAATAGTCTAGATCCTAATCAGGGTTATATCGCTGTAGCCGATATCCTGAAGGCTGCGACGCCAAGTCCATTTGTGGACGGCAAATTGTATGGCGATGCTAGCAATGATGAAGTGGTATTTACCATTGCGGCGCCAGTGAATGAGAAAACAGCTAAGGTAGATGGTCTTGAAGTTAACTGGCAGCATAACTTTGGTGAAACTGGTTTCGGCTTTATTGCCAATGCCACTATTGCCAATGCAGATGTAGCCTACGACCCAATGAAGTTAGAGGGTCAGTTTGCACTGGGCGGTCTTAGCGACTCAGCCAACTTAATAGGTTACTACGATAAAGATGGTATCAATATGCGGGTAGCCTACAACTGGCGCGATGACTTCTTCGTTGGTATAGGTCAGTCTCAGGGTTCGAATACAATCAACCCAACGCAATCCGAGGCCTTTGGTCAGGTGGATATCAGTGCTAGTTATGAGATTAGTGATAATCTGACCATCTTTATGGATGGTATTAACATCACTGAAACGCCTTACAGAAACTACGGTCGAGAGAAGGCTCAAGTACTTCAATCTGGTCAGACCGGAGCGCGTTATAACCTAGGGGCTCGCTACACTTTCTAAGGTACAGACTGTGTAGTTAAAGCTTAGGTGAAAGTTAAAGAAGCCGCTTAAATTTTTAAGCGGCTTCTTTATTTCTAGCGTATAAAAAAATAATAGTTAATTATTGCCGTAGCAGTTGATCTGTATCAATGGTCATGCGCAGACTATAGCGCAAAGCATAGATCGAAATCGGTATACTAGGGGCCGCGCTTTAGCGTAACTTCCTTTGCATATGGACAGTAGTTTTTAATATGAGCAACAGTGTAAATCGCATTGTAATTGTTGGAGGCGGCACCGCTGGTTGGCTGTCTGCTGGCATTATTGCTGCGGAACATTACAGTGCTGAGAACTCGGTATCTGAGGGGTTTCAGCTCTGTCTGGTAGAGTCTCCAGATATACCCACCATTGGCGTAGGTGAGGGTACATGGCCGTCTATGCGCACCACATTGCAAAAAATGGGCATCTCCGAGACTGAGTTTTTCCGCGAGTGCAGCGTCAGTTTTAAACAGGGCACCCAGTTCCATGGTTGGACCATAGGTGGGGAGGATTCCTATGCCCATCCGTTTACACTTCCCCATAAATACAGTGAGAACAACTTGGCAGCGCACTGGCAGTCGGTGCGCGATCAGGTAAAATTTGCCGATGCGGTATGTCCGCAAAGTCGATTGTTCAACAATAAACTGGCACCCAAAAATATTGCCACACCAGAGTATGCCTGTAACGTTAATTACGGCTACCATCTAGATGCGGGGAAATTTGCGGACTTTCTGCGTAAACACTGTGTGGAAAAGTTAGGCGTAGTGCATATTAGCGCCAATATGACAGCCGTTAACTCTGCCGATAATGGCGATATAGCCTCGATAACCACCGACAGCCACGGCGCTATTGAAGGCGATCTATTTATAGATTGCAGTGGTTCTAGGTCCCTATTGCTCGGCGAGTATTACGGCATACCGCTGGTTAGCAAAAGCCACTGCCTATTTAATAATTGTGCACTGGCGGCGCAGGTTCCCTACCAAGATCCCGAGGATCCCATTCAATCCTGCACCCTCTCCACGGCTCAATCTGCTGGTTGGATATGGGATATTGGCCTGCCCTCGCGTCGTGGAATAGGACATACCTATTCTAGTGACCACAATACTGAGGACGGCGCTAGGACGGAGCTGTTAAACTATATAGCCACCACCGCTGGGGAACAGGCGGCGGCGGATGCCAGTATACGAAAAATAACCTTTGATCCCGGTCATAGAGCCAAGTTTTGGCATAGAAACTGTGTGGCCATCGGTATGTCATCTGGTTTTATTGAGCCATTGGAAGCTTCGGCTCTGGTATTGGTAGAATTGTCTGCGACCATGATTGCAGAGCAATTGCCAGCCAATAGGCAGATAATGGATCTGGTAGCAAAGCGCTTTAATAATAAGTTTCTATATAGATGGGATCGTATTATAGATTTCTTAAAGCTCCACTATGTACTGACTCAGCGTCGCGATTCAGAGTATTGGATTGATAACTGCGCAGCTTCTAGTATTCCGGATAGTCTACAAGAGTTACTGGATATCTGGCGGTATCAGGCCCCTTGGCATCGCGATACCAACCATATTGACGAGATGTTTCCCTCGGCAAGTTTTCAATATGTGCTTTACGGAATGGATTTCTGCACGCAGACTAACCCGACTCGGCGGCGCTCTGATCGAGAAACTGCCAAGGTGGCTATGGCATTGTTTCGCGAAAATGCCAAGCGCACTGAACAGCTAATGACTTCTCTACCCACCAATAGAGAGCTAATTAATAAAATATATAAGTATGGATTTCAAAAAATATAGACTGAAAGCTGAACTGCTAGATCTTTAAGAGTAGGTTTTTGGAAGTAAATCTTTGGGAGAAAAAATGAGCAACTATGTAATTCTTAGTCAATCTGCCCACAAGCAGACAAAAGTGATCACCGAGCGCAGTGAAAAATATGGCGATAATATTAAGTACGCCGCGACATTTCCCCTGGAGTTTAGAAATATTCAGGCCTGTTACCCGATCTTTTTTTCCAAGAGCAGTGATACCGGTGAGTTTTTTCCCATTGCCCTGCTGGGTTTTGAGGACGCTGAAAATCTATTCTTAAATGAGTCTGGCTGGGACGCTACCTATATTCCGATGATGGTTGAGCGGCATCCTTTTCTGATTGGCTATCAGGTCTCTTCTGAGGCTGAAGAGGGTAAAAAACCTGTGGTATCCATTGATATGGATAATCCCAGAGTCAATGAAGATGCAGGCGAGGCACTGTTTGAAGAAAATGCTCAGCCCAGCGAATTTTTAAAATACATTATGGCCAAGTTGGAATCTCTTCATCAGGGCCATGAGCACAGCAAAGGCTTTATTAGCGCTTTGACTGCGCTTGATCTGCTAGAGCCATTTACCCTAGAGATCACTCTGGACAATGGCTCCAATAACCAACTGCTGGGTTTCTATACCATCAATGAGGAAAAGCTTATGCAGTTAGATGGTGATGCTCTAGCTGGCCTCAATACCAATGGGTACCTTCAGCCCATTTATATGGCTGTGGCCTCCTATGCGCGCATTCGAGCGCTGATAGATAAGAAAAATGCCCGATTGCAATAGATTACAGGTGCCAGAAATGGCAGCATGCCAGCCCGATAATATACCGGACAAGGTACTTAATTCGGCGCAACCGCTGATCCTGCGAGGGTTGGTAGAACAGTGGCCTATGGTGCAGGCCGCCAAGGCTTCTGCACAGCAAGCCGTTGAATATCTTGGGCAGTTTAGCAGCGAGGAGCCGCTCACCGTCTATCGCGGTGGGCCGGAGATAGAGGGTCGGGTGTTTTACAATGCAGACCTCAGTGGATTCAATTTCGATGTGGCGCGCTTGCCACTGGCTGAAGTGGTCTCCGAGCTGATGCAGAATATAGATCAGCCACAGGCGCCGATGCTCTATGTTGGCTCCACTATGATCGACAAATGGCTGCCGGGATTTAGAGCTGAAAATAATATAGCGCTTGACGAACATGATCCTCTAGTGAGTATTTGGCTGGGTAATCAGAGCCGTATCGCCGCGCATTATGACTTTGCCTCTAATATAGCCTGCTGTGTGGCCGGACGCAGACGCTTTACCCTATTTCCCCCCGAGCAGCTGGATAATCTGTATGTGGGGCCGCTAGATTTTACCCCAGCTGGGCAGCCGATCAGTATGGTGGATTTTGCCAACCCCGACTTTGAGCGCTTTCCCAAGTTTCGCGAAGCCTTAAAGCATGCTCAGGTGGTGGAACTTGAGCCCGGTGATGCGCTATTGATTCCCAGTATGTGGTGGCATCATGTGGAATCCCTTGAGGGCTTTAATGTGCTGGTCAATTACTGGTGGCGCAACAGCCCGAGTTTTATGGGCGCGCCGTTAAATGTATTACAGCATGCGATGATGGGTTTGCGGGACTTGCCGCCAGAGCAGCGCGCCGTATGGCAACATATTTTTGAGCATTATGTATTTGATCCCAAAGATGAAAATTTTGAGCATATACCAGAGCGGTCCCGTGGCGTATTAAATGCCATGACTAAGGATTCGACGAATGGCATTCGCAGCCTGTTGCTCAACCGACTTAAGCGCTAGATGAGGATAGTATTGTGGCAACTCAACCGGTAAAAAAAGTGGTAATCGTGGGGGGTGGAACCGCCGGCTGGATGGCGGCGGCCTCTATTTCCAAACTGATAGGCAAGAACCTGGATATATCCTTAGTCGAGTCAGACGCCATCGGCACTGTGGGTGTGGGTGAGGCAACCATTCCCACCATGATTACACTGCACCAGTTATTGAAAATCGATGAACGGGAGTTTATGGCCGCGGTACAGGGCACCTTTAAGCTGGGCATTGCCTTTGAGAGCTGGAAAAATCTCGATGAGAACTATATTCACTCCTTTGGCTTTACCGGTAAGGATTGTTGGGCAGCCGGATTCCAGCATTTTTGGCTTAAGGGTAAGGAGCAGGGTATCAGTGGCGAATTCGGAGACTACTGCGCCGAACTGCAGGCGGCAAAAAATAACAAATTTGCAGTGATGCCGCGCAATGGCCTTAACTATGCATTCCATATGGACGCTAGCTTATACGCGAAATTTCTGCGCAAGATAGCAGAGGAAAATGGCTGCAAACGCATTGAAGGAAAGATTACTGAGGTGGCTACAGATTCGCAGTCTGGCCATATCAATCATGTCACACTGGAGTCGGGACAGCAGATCGAGGGCGACCTATTTATTGACTGCAGCGGCTTTGCCGGCTTGCTTATTGATAAAACTTTGCACACTGGCTACGACGACTGGTCCCACTATCTACCTTGCGACGGCGCGGTGGCGGTGCAGACTAAGTCAGTTGGGGAGCCTATTCCCTACACCAGATCCATAGCCCGTGATGCCGGTTGGCAATGGCGAATTCCCCTGCAACATCGGGTTGGCAATGGTCTGGTTTTCTGTAGCAAGTATATGTCTGATAAGCAGGCAACAGAAACATTGTTAGCTAATATCGAAGGTGAGATGCTGACCAAGCCCAGAGTGATTAAGTTTCGCACCGGGCAGAGACATCAGCACTGGAACAAGAACTGTGTTGCTCTAGGCCTTGCCGGCGGGTTCCTTGAGCCTCTGGAATCCACCAGCATCCACCTGATTCAGCGCGGCATTATTCGCCTATTACAACTGTTCCCCACGGATGGCATTCGCGAGCCTGATGTGCAGGAGTTTAATACGCAAATGAAAGAAGAGTTCCTATTCGTACGGGATTTTATTGTGCTTCATTACCATGTGACCGAACGCGAGGACACGCCGTTTTGGCGCCACTGCAAAAACATGCCGATCCCCGATACTCTGCAACATCGAATCGACCTATTTAAAGAGTCGGGACGCATATTCCAAAAGGCCAACGATGTATTTGCTGAAAATTCTTGGTCACAGGTGATGTTGGGGCAGGGGTTAATGCCGGAACAGTATCATCCAATCGTCAATATGATGAGTGATGAAGAGCTAAAAGGTTTCCTCAACGGTATTAAAGCCTCGGTGGATAATTTGGTGGGGCAACTACCCAGCCACCAGCAATTTATTGATAGCTATTGCAAAGTGCCAATGATGTAGTCTTAAATTGGCACAGAGAAAGGGCGCATTGGGCGCCCTTTTTTATTGCAGCTGCTTTATCAGAAATTCGCGCAGCTCGGCTTCCTGTTCAGGGGTTAAGTCGGCCACTATATCCTTGAGATCCGGCGCTAGGTGTTGTTTCGGATCATCCATGGTTTTAAATACATAGTAGTTAAAGAAATGCTGCCAAGCGCGGCGTTTATGCGGGTCCAGATTGGCAATACTCAGCATACTGTGCAACAGGCTATCATTGGGTGAGATATGGGTCTTGGTATCGCCTCCCCACCAGTAGTTAACCAGAATATTCAGACTGTGCAGTGATTCCACGCCGTGCCACCATAGAGCGGGGATAAAAATACCATCTCCCGGCTCTAAAGTTGCCTGTTGTCCCACTTGAGCTGCTTGCCGGTAGTTTGGATAGCGTTCTAAATCCGGGCTGTTAACATCCAGCATACTCACAGGTACACCGCCGGGGGCATTGAGCACAGGGCCCGGATAGAGATTATTGATTTGCTCTGGTGGGAACAGGGTAAATTTCCGACTGCCGGCCATTACGCAAGCTAGATTATTGTGAATATCATAATGGGGCGCCACAGTAGCGCGGTTACCCACCCACATTGTAGGCTCAATGGTCTGCTCGAGAAGCGGCTGTGGGTTGCGGGCTTTAAACTCTGGCAACACCTGATTGAGCTGTATTGCCTGTAGTGCAATAGCATGGGGGTCTTGGCTATCTTTAATAGCCAGTAATCTCTCGAGGCCAATGCTTAGGGTGATCTGGGCGCGCTTAAAGTTAAGGTCGGTTAAATCATCGCTGTAAAAAAAGCGACCTTTGATACTGGGATCGCCAACCAGAGCCGAAATCACGGCATCATTATCAAAATTCTTCAGGTACTCGACAGCCGCCTCTGCAGACTGTTTGGCAGCCACCACCGATGGCCAGCTGGAGACCAAAGATTTTATAATCGCCGGTTGATTAAGAGGGACAATTTCATTGTGGAAACAGTCGAAGTCGACGTTCTCCCAGACTTGCATTTCTCGCACAGCTACCACCCCATTAATTTCAGTGCACAATTATCGCAGAAAATAGCCCATAGTTAATAATTTCTATTGCTAGCTATTTGACGGGGCGCTTAGGCGCTTAATTCTGGGAGATTTTTAAACAATTCCAATGCCTCTGGATTGGCCAGTGCGTCACTATTTTTAACCGCTTGGTTATGCACCACATTGCGCACTGCCAGTTCAACAATTTTGCCACTGATGGTTCGAGGAATATCTGCGACCGCTATAATTTTTGCCGGCACATGTCGGGGGGTGGTCTCAAGGCGAATAGTCTGACGAATCTTAGCGATTAAACGTTCACTCAGTTGCAGGCCCTCACGCAGCACCACAAAAAGCACTAGGCGCACATCATCGCCCCATTCCTGAGCAATACAGATACTATCGGTCACCTCGTCGAGTTTTTCTACCTGACGATAGATCTCCGCAGTACCAATCCGCACCCCTCCAGGATTTAAAACTGCATCGGAACGGCCGTGGATAATGATGCCGTTGTGAGCAGTGATTTCCCCGTAATCGCCATGGGCCCAGATATTGGGATAGTTATCAAAATAGGCGCTGAGATATTTTTTATTATCTGGATCATTCCAAAAATAAATCGGCGCACTGGGAAAGGGTTTTACGCAGACAAGCTCCCCCTTCTGTGCGGTTACTCCATGCCCCTGATCATCCCAAATTTCCACCGCCATACCCAGTCCCCGGCATTGAATCTCGCCCTCCCAGACCGGCAGGCAGGGGTTGCCCAATACAAAACAGGAAAGGATATCGGTGCCACCAGAAATCGAAGATAGGCAAATATCCGCTTTAATATCTCGATACACATAGTTAAAACTCTCGTGGGACAGGGGCGAGCCGGTGGATAGAATGGCTTTGAGTGGTTTTAAATTATGTGTCTCGCGGGGCACTACATTGGCTTTTTCCAGCGTGGCTATATATTTGGCACTGGTGCCAAATACACTAATCTGCTCCCGCTCAGCCATATCGATTAGAGATCTGGGCTGCGGATAGAAGGGTGAGCCATCGTACAGCACAATGGTGGCTTCAGATGCCAGAGCTGAAGCTAGCCAGTTCCACATCATCCAACCACAGGTGGTAAAGTAAAACACCAGATCCTGAGGCTGAATATCGCAGTGCAATTGATGTTCTTTTAAATGTTGTAGCAGAGTTCCACCGGCACCGTGCACAATACATTTAGGCACCCCTGTGGTGCCAGATGAGTACATAATAAATAGTGGGTGATCAAAAGGCAGTTGCTCAAATTCCAATCTTGGGGTATTTTCTACGATTAAAAAATCCTTATACCAACAGGCGTCAGCAATATGATCAATGGCTGAACCACTGCCAGTTACCGGGACTAATACCAGTTTCTCAATACTGTTAATTCTTTGTTTTATATCCTCGACTCTAGGCATTGAGTCAATGGTTTTGCCATTGTAAAAATAGCCCTCACAGGCGAATAGTACCTTGGGTTTAATCTGCCCAAAGCGGTCCATCACACCGTTGATACCAAAATCTGGTGAACAGGAGGACCAGATGGCACCCATGCTACTGGTGGCCAACATGGCGACAATGGTTTCCGGCACATTAGGCATAAAGCCAGCCACTAAATCGCCTTTGACCACTCCGGCATTGCGCAATGCTGTGGCTAGCTGCGCCACCTGTTGGCGTAGATCGGCATAGCTTAGACTGCGACGTTGCCCATTTTCCAATCGAGCCACTAGCGCAGTTTTATCGGATTGATTGCGCAGTAGATTTTCCGCAAAATTGAGTCGCGCACCTTCAAACCACTTGGCGCCGGGGAATTTTTCACCATGGCTAAGTACCTTATCCCAAGCTCTGGAATGACGGACTTGGGTAAATTCCCATAGCTGTTGCCAAAATAATGCCGACTGTTCCACCGACCATTGGTGAAGCTGTTGGTAATCGTCAAATTTCAGTCCAAGATGATTATCTAATTGCTCGACAAAGCGATATAGATTGCTGTTTTGAATCTGCTGCCTGTCGGGTTTCCAAAGCGCTGAGCGGTTCATGCTAATGATCTCCATCTCCATCCACTGGTTAGAACAATAGGCACGGCTTTAACGGTGGCAGATTGGTGAGGCAAATAACACTCCAACATACTAACCGCTAAATTCACTCTGACTATAACAGCTGTATCCCACTTATCTCTAGCACTGTCCCTAGATAAACCAAAGGTTAATCTGCTTATGGGGGTGATCCGCTATTTTTTTCGATTGGCTTTGGCTTTTTTGCGCCGCGCTGCGGTTTTTTCAAGGCGCAGGGTTTCGCGCTCTTCCTTTTCGGCTTTTAAAATGGCTACCTGCTTCATTTCTGCTTCGATCACCTCTGGGGTTTCAAAGCTTACAGAGCCCAGCGTTCCAGCCCGCAACTCATTGATAAAGATGCTGGATACCCGCTCTAAATCAACCCGATTGCCACCCCGCAAACAACCGCGCTGTGCACCTATAATCTCCAATAATTCAATTTCTGTGTCGGGCAACTGTTGAAGGTTAAAACGCTGCTTAAGCGGTTCGGGATAATGTTTTAGAAAAAAGTCTACGGCAAAAAAGGCCACATCTTCATAGCTTATAGCGGTGTCTTTAATAGCGCCGGTGGTGGCAAGACGATAACTGCTATTGGGATTATCAATTTTTGGCCACAGAATGCCCGGGGTATCCAGTAGCATAATGCCATTGCGCAGATTAATGCGCTGTTGACCCTTAGTAATCGCGGGTTCATCACCAGTTTTGGCAATATGCCGGCCAGCGAGATTATTAATCAATGTGGACTTGCCCACATTGGGAATGCCAGTCACCATAGCCAAGGTGCTGCTACCCTCCCTCTGCGGATAGAGCTTATTAATCAGGTCGATAATTTGCGCGCCGGGGTCCGTATTGAGCAGATCCAAAGCCATCGACTTAGTGTTACTTTGACGCTCGAAATAGTCTTGCCACATCTTGGTTACCTGCGGATCTGCCAAATCCGACTTAGTTAGCAGCTTAATGCGCGGCTTATGGGTACAGAGCTCCTGTATAAAAGGATTGGAGCTACTGTAGGGAATTCGCGCATCCAGCACTTCGACTACAAGGTTGACCTGAGGCAATGTCTCAGTCATCTCCTTGCTGGCCTTGTGCATATGGCCGGGGTACCAGTTTATGGACATAGTGTGCTTCGATATGGGCTATTGGTTATTTAAGGGTGGGTAGTCTAAAGCAACCCATAGTAGTCCCGCAAACCGCCATGGCTTTTTGCAGTGGATATTGTTGTGGTAGCGCAATAGGTTTATGCTTAATTATGGCAAACAGTATAAACCTTATCTGGAAGCCCATAAAAATGGTAGGTAGTAAGATGAAGCAGTGTATATTCTTGTTGGCATTAATGGCTGTGGTTTGGTCTCTTAATAGTGCCTCTGATGAGTTGCTGTACCCCAATACAGGCTGGGTTGGGGGCTCTCCGCAACAGGTCGCTATTGAACCCTCTAAAATGCACAGGCTATTTGAACTCTCCTTTGAGGATCCGGCGACTCAGGCCGTGGTGCTGATAAAAGATGGCCTATTGATTGGCGAGCGCTATGCGGAGGGCTTCGACAGGCATTCACCCGCTACCTCTTGGTCCATGGCAAAAAGTTTTTACGCGGCACTTATTGGCATTTCTATTGATCGGGGTGAGATCGGCCATCTAGATGACAAAGTGGGCAAATATCTAAGCTACTTTAATGACGATCGCCGTGAGATTACCCTGCGCCATCTGCTGGATATGACCAGTGGACTAGAAAACCCCGCTCACGAGCATGAAAATATGTTTTTTGCTCAGGATCACCTCGCTTATGCAAAGGCGGTGGGGGTGGAAAAGCCGCCAGGGACGCTATTTGAATATAACAATGTAAACTCCATGTTGCTGGCGGATATCCTGTTGCAAGCAACCGGTATCCCCGCAGACGAATTATTGCGCGATAGAATATTCAATAACATTGGATTGACTGATGCCACCCTGTGGCAGGATGCTGAGGGCAACCCATTGACTTACTGTTGTATCGACGCCACCCCGCGGCAGTATGCTAGATTTGGCCTACTGTTTGCGCGCAGTGGCCAATGGCAGGGCCGGCAAATTATTCCCCGAGCCTTTGTCGATAACACCTTCGGTAAGACTTGGGATAATCTGCCCAGTACCACCATTCAGCAAGACCGCGGCTATTCCCTGCACTGGTGGATTTCTAGATATGACCAGCAGGATAAGATCTTTAACGCCAGTGGTAAATTTGGTCAGTATATCTTTGTGGATCGCGCTAACGATATGGTGTTTGTGCGGGTCACTAAATACCATTCTACCGGCGGAACCCGGCAGGATTGGGGATTGCTAAAATTTATTAATAAATTTGGAACGGTTGGATTTCGTCAAAAATTAGCGGCATTTCTAGATATCTTTGGGCTGGTCAATGTGCAGGCGCCGCTCACTTTTGAGGATGGAATCTCCAGTACATTTTTTACCAATTACAGCAGTATTATGGATGCGCTGGTGGATCTAAATAGTCAGCCCTGAAAAATGGTCTTTTTTGCCCTAGGCTGTGTTGCACTGCGACTTCCAGTGCTCATGTACTCTTATGTACACTGCGCTCTAGCTTCTCGTGCGCCTTGCCTAAAAGGGACTGTTGCGCAATAGAATTCACTACTGCGTCGGTGCCACTTCGGCCCATTTTTAGGCTCATCTTCATTAAATAGTCCCACTATTCGCCTCAAATGAGCATAAAAATGAACTCGAATTTCCACTCGCCTCGCTACGCGAACTATTACACAACAGTCCCTAGAACAAAAAATACGCTTTTTTGAGACCCGGCTAAATAGTCCCTGACTTGGATATTTTGAATAGAGTACGGACGCAGTTGCATTGATGCCAAGATTGCTGGCTTTTTTCTGTAAGAGGCCAGCTATTTCAGGTAGAATATGCGACTTTCTTCGACTTATCGTTTTAACGTTTAGGAACCTCCATCATCATGTTTGATAAACAACAGACCATTGAAAAGTTTGATGCCGAACTGTGGCAGGCTATGCAGCAGGAAGATCAGCGTCAGGAACAGCATATTGAGCTTATCGCCTCCGAGAACTATACCAGTCCGGCAGTGATGGAAGCTCAGGGCGGCAAAATGACCAATAAGTATGCCGAGGGCTATCCCAACAAGCGCTACTATGGCGGTTGTGAATATGTAGATGTGGCTGAACAGCTGGCTATTGATCGCCTTAAAGGCCTCTATGCTGCGGACTATGCCAATGTGCAACCGCACTCCGGATCTCAGGCCAACAATGCAGTGTTTCTGGCTCTGATTAAAGGCGGTGATACTGTGCTGGGTATGAGTCTTGCCGATGGCGGACATCTCACCCACGGCGCCAAACCCAATTTTTCCGGCAAGCTCTACAATGCTGTTCAGTATGGGCTAAATCAAGAAACTGGGATTGTCGACTATGATCAGGTCGAGGCGTTGGCGCTTGAGCATAAGCCAGCCATGATTATTGCCGGATTCTCTGCCTACTCGGGCATTATGGACTGGGCGCGTTTCCGAGAAATCGCCGATAAGGTCGGTGCCTATCTACTGGTTGATATGGCGCATGTCTCCGGTCTAGTGGCTGCCGGTGTCTATCCCAATCCGGTGCCGCATGCCCATGTGGTGACATCCACAACCCACAAAACACTGCGCGGGCCGCGCGGCGGCTTTGTGCTTACCAATGATGAAGCTATTGCAAAAAAGGTTAATTCAGCGGTATTTCCCGGCAGTCAGGGCGGTCCCCTATGTCATGTAATAGCAGCCAAAGCGGTGGCCTTTAAAGAGGCGGCCAGCGATGAATTTGTGCAGTATCAAAAGCAGGTAGTGGCGAATGCCAAAGCTATGGCGACCACCTTTATGGCGCGCGGTATTAATATTGTCTCCAACGGCACCGAAAATCACCTGATGTTGGTGAGTCTAATTGGCAAGGATTACACGGGGGCAGATGCAGATCGCGCCATGGGTGAAGCCTTTATTACGGTCAATAAAAATGCAGTGCCCAACGACCCGCGTTCACCCTTTATCACCTCGGGGCTTAGAGTGGGCACGCCAGCTATTACAACACGCGGTTTTGGTATTGAAGAAACGGTGCAGTTGACCCATTGGATGTGCGATATTTTGGACGCATTAGAGAATGGCACCTCAGAACAGGTGATAGCAGAGGTCAAGGCTCAGGTTATGGAAGTCTGCCGACGTTTTCCGGTCTATCAATAGAATCTAGCTCGGATAGAAAGGCCCTGTTAGGGCTTTTTTGATTCAGTTAGCTCTAATTTACCGCAGAGGCTTCAATGCCGCATGTTGTGATAGAATATCAACTCCTTTTTGTGATGCAACGCTATGTTTTGTCCATTTTGTAATGCCGACGACACTAAAGTTGTAGACTCGCGTTTAGTGGCTAACGGTGGTCAGGTGCGCCGGCGCCGTGAATGTGTCGAATGTAGTGAGCGCTTTACCACCTACGAGCTTGCTGAACTGGTGATGCCGCGGGTGATTAAAACCGATGGCAGCCGACAATCCTTTGATGAGGAAAAACTGCGTGCCGGTCTGCAAAGGGCTTTGGAAAAACGCCCAGTGTCTATAGAGCAAATCGAAGTTTCCATATCGCAAATCAAACATTTTCTGCAAGTGACCGGCGAGCGCGAAGTGTCTTCGCAGATTATTGGCGAAGAGGTCATGAAAAAGCTGCGAGAATTAGATAAGGTCGCCTACGTCCGTTTTGCCTCTGTCTATCGCAGCTTCCAAGATATCAGTGAATTCCAAGCAGAGCTCAATCGTCTCAGCGCATCCAAATCGGAGTCGGCCGAGTAAAATGGGCTTTTCGGTCTTAGATCATAAAATGATGAGTCGCGCACTACAGTTAGCGGCCAAGGCGCGTTTTACCGCCGCCCCCAATCCAGCGGTGGGCTGCGTAGTTATTGCCGACGAAACCATCCTAGGGGAAGGGTTTACCCGTCCGCCGGGGGGCAATCACGCAGAGATTGAAGCATTGCAGATGGCGGGCAGCGCTTCGGGCAGTACAGTATATGTAACTCTCGAACCCTGCAATCATCAGGGCAAAACTGGACCCTGCACCCAAGCATTAATCGATGCCAAAGTGACTCGAGTGGTGGTCGCCTGTGAAGACCCCAATTCTTTAGTAGCAGGTTCCGGCATCAAGCGCTTGCAAGAGGTGGGTATTGAGGTTGAATTGGGTCTGTTGGAAGATCAGGCCAGAGAGCTCAATAGAGGCTTTATTAAGCGGTGTACTCAGGACACTCCTTGGGTATTGGTAAAAATGGCAGCCAGTCTAGATGGCCGCACGGCGATGGCCAGTGGCCAGAGTCAATGGATTACCTCGCCGGCGGCGCGTCTCGATGTGCAGCGCTTAAGGGCGGCTAGCTGTGCCATTATTACCGGTATTGGCACCCAGTTAATGGACGATCCCTCATTGACGCTGCGTATAACAGAACAGGATTTGGGTATCCAAGACCCTGTTGAGCAGCCCTTGAGAGTAGTGGTGGATGCGCAGCTGAAGATGTCGGCGCAGGCGCGACTATTGCAACAACCGGGTCACTGTCTTATCGCGACCTTGGATGGTGCGGCACAGCGAGAAAAATCCCAAGCCCTAGTTGAGGCTGGAGCCGAGGTGATCTTTATGCCGGCTCAGGGCGAGCATATTGATCTTCAGGCCCTGCTTGTAGAGCTGGCCGAGCGCGGCTGTAATCAGGTGATGGTTGAGGCCGGCGCGGGACTTGCGGGGGCTTTTATTGCCGAGGGCCTGTTGGATGAATTAGTTTGTTACTGGGCGCCAAAATTATTTGGAGATCAAGCTAGGCCTATGTTTGGATTGCCCATAGAAACTATTGATGCACATTTGGCATTCTCGATTCAAGATCTTCGTCAGGTGGGAGAAGATATCAGGGTGACTTTACATCCAGATAAAGATTACTAAGCAGAGCCCCGAATTTAGGTTGATATTATGTTTACAGGAATTATTAGCGCCATTGGTGAAATAGTTAAGCTTGAAGAAAAGCAGGGCGATGTACGTCTAAGTATTGCCACTGGCGATCTGGGTATTGAGGATGTTCGGCTGGGTGACAGTATTGCCTGCAATGGTGTTTGTTTAACCGCGGTAGAAATCATGGAAAAAGGATTTGTCGCCGATGTGTCGGTGGAGACATTAAGCCTGACCAGCATCGGTGATTGGAAAACTGCTAGCCGTATCAATTTAGAGAAAGCCATGCGGGCCAGTGATCGCTTTGGCGGGCATATAGTGTCGGGTCATATAGATGGCTTGGGGGAGGTGGTCTTTCTACATGAGGATGCGCGCTCTTGGCGTTTGCGCATCAAAGCCCCTGCCGAGTTGGCAAAGTATATTGCCCAAAAAGGTTCCATTACAGTGGATGGGACTAGCCTAACAGTCAATGCTGTTGAGGGCGCTGAATTTGAGCTTAATATTGTCCCCCATACAATGTTACACACCATTATGGGTGACTATCAGGTGGGTACTAGGGTCAACCTAGAGGTCGATTTAGTGGCTAGATATCTAGAGCGCTTATTGGTCGTAGACAAAGCGGTCGATAGTTAATAGAGACCTTAATTGGAAGGGAATAGAACATGCTATTAAATACTGTGGAAGAGTTAATAGAGGATATCCGTCAGGGCAAGATGGTTATTCTGATGGACGATGAAGACCGCGAAAATGAAGGTGATCTGGTGATGGCGGCGCCCATGGTCAGACCCGAGGATATTAACTTTATGGCCACCAATGCCCGCGGCTTGATCTGCCTGCCTCTCAGTGAGCAGAGATGCCAGCAGCTCAACCTCAGTATGATGGTTGCCAGTGACAGCAATAACTCCAGCCATGGCACGCCTTTTACACTGTCTATTGAAGCGGCGGAGGGCGTTGCCACAGGTATATCGGCGGCGGATCGCGCGCGCACTGTGCAAGCGGCGGTGGCCAGTAATGCGCGCCCCAAGGATATAGTTCAGCCGGGGCATGTTTTCCCGTTAAAGGCGCAGCCGGGAGGCGTATTGAGCAGAGCCGGACATACAGAGGCAGGCTGTGACTTGGCTCGCCTCGCTGGTTTTGAGCCGGCCGCGGTGATTGTTGAAATAATGAACGAAGATGGCAGCATGGCGCGGCGCGATGATCTGGAGCGCTTTGCCAAAAAGCACGATTTGAAAATTGGCACCATTGCCGATCTGATTCACTACCGATTGGTGACAGAAAAAACCACCCAATGTGTCAGTGAGCGAGCGGTAAGCACCCACTATGGAAAATTCACCCTAAAAACCTACTTGGACAGCGCGCGCAATGAAAAACACTTTGCGCTGGTGATGGGCGATGTTAGCGCCGGTGATCCGCCTCTAGTTAGAGTTCATATCAATCGATCGGCAAGGGATCTGTTGGCTATTGAATCGGATAAGGGGTTTAAAACCTGGTCGATCCATAGGGCGATGGAGGCCATTGCTAAAGAGGGTCGGGGGGTTTTGGTGTTGCTTTACTATCCAGAGAGCGCAGAGGATATTGATCAAACTGTGGCGGATATGTTGAGTCCCAATACCGATAAAACGCCACCGGCCAGCGAAGTGGTTTATATGCAGGTGGGTACAGGCTCCCAGATACTCATGGACTTGGGAGTGCATAAGATGCGATTAATGAGTGCGCCGTTTAAATTTAGCGGCATTTCCGGCTTTGATCTAGAAGTTGTGGAATATGTCGACTGCCAAGACAGTTAAAGGTTAAAGGATTTAGTTATGAGCGAATTTAGGCCTCAAGAAGGCAGTTTTACCCTAGGCAATGTGCGTATTGCGGTGATTGCCGCGCGCTGGAACTCGGATGTTACCGACGGGCTGCGGGCCGGTGCTCTGCGCGCACTGGAGAAGAACAATCTGAGCGGGGACGCCGTTGAGAATTTTGCAGTTCCCGGCGCCTTTGAGCTACCTCTGGCGGCGCAGCGCGCAGCGCGCACGGGTCGCTTCGATGCCATTATTGCGCTGGGTTGCGTGATTCGTGGAGATACCCCGCATTTTGATTATGTCTGTGCTGAAACCACCAGAGGTATTGGCGAAGTGGGACTCAGGGAAAATATTCCGGTTGCCTTTGGCCTGTTGACTACAGATAACTTACAGCAAGCTCTAGATCGCGCTGGAGAAAACTCAGAAAACAAAGGTGAAGAGGCGGCACTGACGGCTCTTGAAATGCTCGGGTTGTTCAGAAATATGCAGGAAAAAAAATAAATGTCGAAGACTAAAACCAAACAAAAGGCGCGCCGATTACTGGTTCAAGCCCTCTATTCATGGGAGTTGGGCGGAACCGATTTGGTGTCGATAGAAGCGCAGTTTCACGCTGATAATGATATGAGCAAAGTGGATACGGAGCTGTTTCGCAACCTGCTGTTTGGGGTGCCCAAACATCTATCTGAGATAGATTCAGCCTACGAGCCCCACTTAGATCGTGAAAATAGTCAACTGGATCCGGTATCCCGCGCAGTACTTCGAATATCCACCTACGAACTGCTTTACAGCGCAGAGGTGCCCTATAAGGTGGTGATTAATGAAGGGGTTAATCTGGCTAAAACATTTGGTCCCACCGATGCATTTAAATTTATCAACGGTGTTTTAGATCGTGTAGCAGCGCAGAAAAGAACGCTAGAGATCGCTGCCACTAAGGGCTCTAAATCCAAAGGTTAAAGGCCATCGGATGACTCAATCAACTGGCGAATTCGCACTTATTGACAACTATTTTAAAGACTTGACCGGTCAGAGTGGCGTAGTGGTTGGCATAGGTGATGATGCGGCGGTTATTGCTGCAGATGCTCTGTCGCAAATGGCGGTTGCCACGGATACACTGGTGGAGTCGGTGCACTTTCCCCAGTGGGCTGAGGCCAAACAAATCGCCACCAGAGCACTCTGTGTCAACCTCAGCGATATGGCGGCAATGGGCGCCGAGCCAAAATGGTTTACTCTGGCCTTAACCCTGCCAGTTGAAACCGCCTCAGATGCTTGGCTGCGAGGGTTTAGTGCAGGTCTTGCGCAAATTGCCGCGCAGCACAATATTGCTCTGATTGGCGGCGATACAACGGCCGGCCCCCTGACTATTAGCATTACGCTGTTGGGCGAGTTGCCCAAAGGACGCGGCTTGTATCGCAATGGCGCCAAATCTGGCGATATGATTTATGTAAGCGGTACACTGGGCGATGGTGCAGCTGCTCTAGAGGGATTAGTGACCAATCCACAGGGTGTTTTGGGTCAAAATAAGCGCCTATTAGAGCATTTTTACTGCCCTGTGCCACAGCTTGAGTTGGGACTGGGGTTGTGCGATTTTGCCAGCGCCTGTATTGATATCTCCGATGGCTTAGTGGCAGATCTTGGGCATCTATGTGAGGCCAGTCAGGTCAGCGCACAAATTTACAGCCAGCAATTGCCTATCCACCCCGAATTAAAGCAGCTATCTAAACAGCAGTATTTGCAGTGGGCTCTGAGCGGAGGCGATGACTACCAGCTTTGCTTTACCCTGCCAGAAGCTCAACAAAGGGCGTTTGAAGGCTGGGCTGCAAGCAATAAAATTCCCGTAACCGCAATTGGCAAGATGGTTCCTTTAGATCATAATCAAAACTATATAAGGGTGGATAATCAATCGGTCTCGGTTATAACAGGAGGGTACAACCATTTCGGGCAATAATCCTCAATTTGCCGATCTGCTGCGCTCGCCAACATTGTTTTTGGCATTTGGTTTTGGCAGTGGATTATCACCAAAAGCCCCGGGAACCGTTGGCACGCTGGCGGCTATACCCATCTGGTTGCTATTGACGCAGCTATCCGCCCCTCTGTATTGGGGGCTGGTGCTGATTGCTGTGATTGCAGGAATCTACATCTGTGGCAGCGCTGCTAAAAAGCTTGGGGTGCATGATCATTCTGGTATTGTCTGGGACGAGTTTGTGGGGTTTTGGATCGCTATGCCGTTTATGCCGTCACAAGGGTGGTCACTGCTCTGGGGCTTTGCGCTATTCCGATTTTTCGATATTGTTAAACCCTGGCCAATCGGTTGGCTGGATAAAAAAGTTCACGGCGGGTTGGGCATTATGCTCGATGATATAGTGGCGGGACTGTTTGCAGCAGCAGTGGGTGTCGGCATTGGCTACTTGGACTATTTATAAAAAAGTCCTACTTACCTTATAAAAAATTGCGTACTGAGGGCGATTAATTGAAAAGAAAAATCCTACCGCCAGTAATTATTTTAGGGGCCTTGGTTATCGCGGGCCTGATGAGCTTACTCAAGCCCAGTTCGCTGGAATTAGAATCACCGGATAGAGCGGTTGCGGTAACCACAGCGCTGTTAAAAATGACTCGAGTGAGTCTCGAGGTCAAATCTCAGGGTACGGTGTTGCCACGAACGCGCACCACATTGATTTCAGAGGTCTCTGGCGCGGTGATGGAAGTGGCCCCAGAATTTATTGTAGGTGGCACCTTTGCCAAAGGTGATGTGCTAATTAAGTTAGATTCCACCGATTATAAAGTGGCCAAACAAAGAGCAGACGCCGCGCTGATCAGTGCCAAAGCTCAGCTTCTGTCAGAACAAGCCCGTTCTGCTCAGGCAAAAAAGGAATGGGAAATGACCGGTCGCCCTGTGTGGGAAGCGCCGGTGCTGGCTCTGCGCAAACCCTTCTTGGCAGAGGCGCAATCTCGACTATTGCAGGCCGAGGCCGAGGTAAGACAGGCTGAGTTAAAGCTACAGAGAACCACTATTCGCGCCCCCTATGCGGGGATGGTTTCTGCCAAGTCGGTGGATGTGGGCCAATATGTCACTGTTGGCGCAAGGTTAGGCGAGACATTTGCTATAGATTTTGCCGAAGTGCGTCTACCTATGACCGAAAAAGATCTATCTAAATTAGACTGGATTCCCTCTTTTGGCACCCAAAACAGTGCCGACAATAACAGCGTTGAATTGCGTGGATCGGTCAATGGGCAATCTTCAGTCTGGCAGGCCAATTTGGTGCGTTCTGAGGGGACAGTAGAGCAGAGCAATAGAGCTCAGTACCTAGTGGCACAGATTACCGATCCCTACAATATTGAAAACACATCTTCACGACTGCCGTTATTGATGGGGACCTTTGTCGAGGCCATAGTGACCGGAAAAACCATCGATAATGTTTACGCTGTGCCTCGCTATGCCCTGCGATCTGGCAATCGAGTGGCCCTGGTGGATGCCGGCCAGCGTCTTCAGCTAAAGGCCGTTGAATTTATTTTTGAAGACCAGTCCCATTACTATATCGGCAAAGGTTTGGAGGGAGAGGTGGAAATTGTCACCAGCAATATGGGTGTTATGGTGGATGGCATAAAGCTAAAGACAATCAATAAATTGCAATCGGCAGCCTCAAAATAATGGAAACTCAATCCTATGGCCTAATTGGCTGGTTTGCCAAAAATCCAGTGGCAGCCAATCTGCTGATGTTATTTATTATAGTGGCCGGCACTATCTCCGTATTCTCTATCAGCAAAGATATGTTTCCGCGGATCGAAGCCAATACTATTCAGATTACTGCGGTCTATCCCGGCGCTGCGCCGGTGGAGGTTGAAAAGGGCATCATTCTACCTATAGAGGCAGCTCTACAGGGGATGATCGGCATTGTGGAAATGCGCTCCAACGCAAGACGCAATGCTGCCAGAATCGATTTGGATATCGAGCCCAGCCAGGATATCAACGAGGTGATGGCGAGGGTAGAAAATCGCGTCAATGGTATTTTAAATTTTCCAGAGGATTTAGAGCAGCTCAATGTAAGTCGATTCGAGTATCTGGGATGGGTGTCGGGGGTGGCAGTATCTGGTTCTCTGGATAAGTACGACAGAAAACGTCTGGGGCAGCAAATTAGAGATGAACTTCTGCAGTTGCCCGAGGTAAAGCAGGTTGTTCTGTGGGGCGTTGACGACTATGAAATTGCCATCGAGGTCAAGGAGGAGCGCCTTCGCGAACTGAATATGACATTGAGCGAAGTGGCTCAGGTATTGCGTGAATCATCGCTGGATTTACCGGCCGGTATGATTCGGTCGAGCGATGGCAATATCTTGGTGCGCACTCAGGGCAAGGCATACACCGGTGAACAGTTTGAGAAGCTGGTACTGCGTAGCAACCCCGATGGATCACAGTTATTGGTATCCGATGTGGCGGTGGTGAAAGATGCTTTTGTAGAGTCCAGTACGTTGATCCATTTTGATCGAGAGCCGGCGATCAATTTAGGTGTTTTCTCTCTGGAGGATCAAAATATTCTCGATATTGATCAGGCGATCAAAGACTATATCGAAATGAAAAGAGCCACCTTGGTGGAGGGGCTGACTATAGAGCAGTTTGAGCCGCTGTCGTATTACCTGCGTGGGCGCTTGGATATGATGCTATCCAATCTAGCCATAGGTGCTATTTTGGTGGCTGTGGTGCTGACCCTATTTCTCAATATTCAAGTGGGCTTTTGGGTGTTGCTGGGCATTCCCGTCAGTTTTTTGGGTGCATTTTGGTTAATGCCAATAAACCCCTTCCCGGTGACCGTCAATGTATTGAGCCTGTTCGCCTTTATTATGGTGCTGGGTATAGTGGTCGATGATGCGATTGTTATAGGTGAGAGTATTTATACCGAGGCGCAGCAACAGGCTGAAAAAAATAGCTCGGTGGGCGCTGAAAACAGCCGTTTTGTGGCCTCGGTGGACAATGTAATAGCTGGCGCCAAAAAAGTGGCCATCCCCTCGACCATAGGTGTGTTGACCACCATAGCAGCCTTTGCTCCCATGCTGTTTATCGGCGGCGTTGTGGCGGGATTTCAAGAAGCTATAGCTACGGTAGTTATCCTCTGTCTGCTGTTCTCACTGATAGAATCCAAGTTAATTCTGCCAGCCCATCTTGTGGGATTGCAGTTGGGAGAAAAGAAACCCTCAAGGTTTGGATTAGTTAGAGAACTCCGGCAGCGCTTGAATTTCTTCACCATTTGGCAAGCGCAGATTGACAAAAAACTCAAAAGCTTTGTCAGCAATCAGTATCAGCCATTGCTACGGCGCTGCCTGCACAGGCGCTACCTGACATTGGCCTGTTTTGTCGGCCTGCTGATTATCGCCGCTGGCGCGATTAATGGCGGCATTGCTAAATTTGAATTTTTCCCCAATGTGCCCAGTGATACTGTGCGTGCCGATGTTGTGGTTTATGACGGTACCTCCGCTGAAACTATGGCAGATATCTTAAAAACTATTGAAGCCGCGGCGTACCGCGTTGACGCAGATTACCAGCGCCAATATCCCAATGGCGATGGCTTGGTAAAGCATGTTTTGTTCTACACCGATACTGATATTCAAAGCTCGTTTATCGTCTCTCTTGTCCATGCGGAAAATAGGCAGATCTCATCATTGGAGTTCGAGCGACTGTGGCGGCAACAGGTGGGCGACTTGCCCAATGTGCGCAAGCAGCGCTACTTCGCCAGTAGCAACGCCGGTGGCGGCGCAAAAATTAATTTTCAGCTAAGTGGCGCCAACCCACAGCAACTGGCGCTGGCTAGCACCGAGTTGCAAAACAAGTTGGCGCAATACAATGGTGTCTTTGATGTCTACAACTCCCAGGGAGCTGGTGGCAGGGAAATTCAGATTGGTCTCAAGCCCTATGCCAGCCAAATTGGCATAACCTTAGCGGATGTGGGTAGACAGGTGCGACAGGCTTTCTATGGGGAGGAGGTGCAGCGCATGCAGAGAGGCGTGGATACGGTCAAGGTGATGGTTCGCTATCCTCTTGCAGCCCGCGGCTCGGTGGCAAATCTGGAGAATCTACTGATTCGCACTAAATCCGGACAGGCGATCAGGATTGGTCAGGTAGCAGAGGTCACTATGGGCGAAGGCCCGTCATCAATTTCAAGGACCGACCGCAAACGCACGGTTAATGTAACTGCAGATGTAGACCCCAATAAGGTGCAAACTGGCGTAGTGGTCTCAGATATCACCGAAAACTTCGTTCCCCAACTGCTTGCCAAGTATACCGAGATTGAGTTTGATCTCGGGGGATCCAGTAAAGAAGAAAATACTCTGCTTATGCGAACATTCGTGGGATTTGCAGCCGCCCTATTTTTAATCTACGGCCTGTTAGCAGTGCCGCTGCGATCCTATGTGCAACCTCTGGTTATTATGTCAGTGATTCCCTTTGGGCTTGTGGGTGCGGTGCTGGGCCATATTATCTTTGGCGTCACCATCAGTATGCTGTCTATACTGGGCTTGGTTGCCCTGGCCGGTGTAGTGGTCAATGACAGCCTGATATTGGTAGAGTTCGCCAATCGCCGGCGTTCGGAGGGCTTAACAATAGAAGAAGCTTTGTTGGCCGCAGGGCAGCAGCGTTTTCGAGCCATTGTGCTAACCACGCTCACTACCTTCGTGGGCTTATTGCCAATGCTTTTTGAAACCAGTATGCAGGCGCAGTTTGTAATACCTATGGCGATATCGCTCAGTTTCGGGATTGTCTTTGCAACCACCATGACCTTGGTTTTGGTGCCCTGTTGCTATCGCATCGTCTATGATATTCAAGACTTTGTGCGAGGATACCTGCAGCCAGCTAGGTCCAGCAGTTAAATAGCCGATTCTGAAAAAGTCAGGACGACTTTTTCAGGGCTGACTAAATAGACGGAAAAACCTGAATATACTAATCCTAAGCGTTACAATATCGGGCTTGATTAATTAAATTTGGAGTGGCCATTGGTGCTGCGTTTTATTGAATCCTCAACCCTACCCACCCGCTGGGGTCGCTTTGATATCCATGGTTTTGAGGATCCCTTTAAAGGTAAAGAGCATATTGCTATTACCATGGGTGACTGCGCCTCCAATGAGCCACTACTGGTTAGAATTCACTCTGAATGCTTAACGGGTGACGCCTTGGGCAGTTTGCGCTGTGACTGTGGTGAACAGTTGCAGGAGGCTATGCGACGTATTTCTCAAATTGGCCGCGGGGCCATTCTCTATCTGCGCCAAGAGGGTCGGGGCATAGGTCTGGTGAATAAAATTCGCGCCTACAATTTGCAGGATCAGGGTGCCGACACCGTAGAGGCCAACGAGCGTTTGGGCTTTGGTGCCGATATGCGTGATTATTCAATTTGCGCGCCTATGTTGCAGCATTTGGGGGCCAAAAAAGTGCAGATAATGACCAATAACCCGCGCAAAATTAAAGCGCTCAAAAGTTTAGGCATCGAGGTGATCGATCGCGTTCCGTTGCAGGCAGATAGCAACCCTCACAATGTAAAATACCTATCCACTAAAGCCGGTAAACTAGGCCATATATTTGGGGATGACAGCGAATGACATCAGCAGTATCTAAAGGGTTGGCAAAACGTATTATCCCCTGCCTAGATGTTGACAAAGGTCGAGTGGTTAAAGGTGTCCAATTTGTGGATATCCGCGATGCAGGTGATCCCGTGGAAGTGGCGCGCCGCTACAACGAACAGGGCGCCGATGAGATTACCTTTCTCGATATCACCGCCAGCCATGAAGATCGCGACACCACATTGCAGACTGTAGAGCGCATGGCGGGAGAAGTATTTATTCCCCTCACCGTCGGCGGCGGTGTGCGTGAGCTCGCTGATATTCGCAACCTCCTAAATGCGGGGGCGGATAAGGTGGCGATTAATTCGGCGGCTATTCATAATCCAGAATTCGTAAGGGCAGCGGCAGATAAATTTGGCTCTCAATGTATTGTAGTCGCTGTAGATGCCAAACAAACGGTGCACTCGGACAATCCCCGCTGGGAGATTTTCACCCATGGTGGACGCAAGCCCACGGGTATAGATGCGCTGCAATGGGCAAAAAAAATGGTTGGCTTTGGCGCAGGGGAGATTCTGCTCACCAGTATGGATCGGGATGGCACCAAAAATGGTTTCGATTTAAATCTTACAGCGCTGATTAGTGAAGCCGTTGCTGTACCGGTTATTGCGTCCGGCGGTGTAGGTAACTTGCAACATTTAGTGGACGGTGTTGTGAAAGGTGGTGCCGATGCAGTGTTGGCCGCCAGTATTTTTCATTTTGGTGAATATACAATACCGGAAGCCAAACGCTATATGGCCGATAGGGGCGTAAGGGTTAGGGCGTAAAGGTTAGATAGTTAACTCGGATATTTTATAACAGCTGCGCTCAATGGGATTCAATCGGATCAAACTCTTCCCTGTAATCTGGCGCTATCAGAACCCGTGACTTGCGCAGCGCCAAGCGCACTCTTGATTTCACTGTGCCCAGTGGCAAATCGAGCTCACAGGATGTCTCTGCATGGGATTTACCTTCAAGATACACCTTTCTCAAAACCTCATTCTGTTCCGCTGGTAGCTGGCTAAGGCACTGCTTAACCTGCTCCTCGCTCCGCTTCTGCCCCAACAATGAGACTGGAGTCTCTTCGTCTGGCTCATAGCATAGAGCTTCATTTTTCAACGGTAAATGCCGAGCATTACTTTTGCGTCTCAGCATATCGATCCTACAATTTCGGGCAACCGTATAGATCCAAGTAGTGGCCGAGGCCTTCTGGGGGTCAAATCTAAGCGCTTTCTGCCACACCTTTATCATCACTTCCTGAACCAGATCTTCCGCCAACCCAGGTAACCATCCCCTGTGGTGACTGGCTTGGGAAAAACTCTTTAACAGTGGAGCAAAGTGCCCAAACAGCTGAGCAAAGGCCTGACGGTCTCTATTCTCACCGACTTCGACAAGCAGTAGACTCCATTGGTCGTTGCGCCTTCCTGTGCTTTTTAACATGGCTACCTTTGGATTGTCTGGTGACTTTTGTATCCACAATGCAGGCAGTTTTTTCGATATTTTTTTATTGACCTCTCTTACAGTCTAGCACTGTTACGGACTAATTCCAGAGTAAGGATCACTTTAATTGGTATCTGTTAGGGCTAAAAAGACTGTATAGTCGCTGATAAATAAGAGGTGCTGGATGCAAAGAAAACTACCGCCACTCAATGCGCTAAAAACATTTGAGTCTGCTGCCAGACTGTCGAGTTTTTCTGAAGCGGCCAATGAACTCTGCGTGACCCACGGTGCGGTAAGTCAACAGATTCGAACCCTAGAGGATTACTTTGGACGCAAACTGTTTACCCGAGTACCGGGAAAGGTTGTTGTGAATCCCGCAGGTCGAACTTTGCTAGCTGTGGCAACAGAGTCCTTAGATCTGATAGAGGAGGTGGCTGCTCAAATTAACCAGACAAATAAAGTAGAAACACTCACTGTCAATGTAACCACTACTTTCGCCTCTCATTGGCTCCTTCCTCGACTACATGATTTTCATACCAAGCATCCAAATATAACGGTGCGGCTCTCCCCAACAGCTATTCCCCCCAATGATCTCGGTGCCGAGGTCGATATAGCTATTCGTTGGGAGGCCTCTGATATTGATGGAGTGATCATGGAGCCATTGTTCGATGTCGATAGCTTTGTAGCCTGTGCGCCATCATTGCTTCAAGGGAGTCTGCCGTTAAAGCAACCGCAAGATCTATTGGCACACAACCTAATTCATGACGATGATGGTCAGGCCTGGACGGCTCTTTTGCAAAAATTGGCTGTCAATGGCGCCGATCTCGGTAAAGGCTCATTTTATGCGGATTCGGGCTTGGCACTGCAGGCGGCCGTGGAGGGGGGAGGGGTTATAGTGGCCGGAAGCGTTTTAGCTGAACAAGATTTAGTAGCTGGGCGCCTAGTGATACCGTTCAACTCGATTATCCCCCACCGAAAGTCCTATTATATTTTTTCCCCAAAACGCTTTAGCACATTGTCCAAGATTGAATCTTTTCGAGCTTGGATCCAAGAGCAGGTCGTTGCCTATCAAAATAATCTAACCGACTACCGAAAATATATGCTGTAACAACGGGCATATTCACTGTTAGAAAAACTAACAATAGCTGTAAATAAAATTGGATTGCCTTGTTGTTGCTATGGGCAGTAACCTCTGACGTTCAAAGGATCTGCTGAGGATTTCATGCTTCAGTCCAAAACAAGGGTGTTTCATCGTTCCACCAGAGCGCAACTGCCAGTGGCAGTTAGGGGTGATGGAGTTTACATTGTTGACAGTCAAGGCAATCGCTATCTAGATGCCTGCGGGGGTGCTGCTGTTTCCTGTCTCGGCCACTCCCATCCCAAAGTAATCGCATCAATCAAACAGCAATTAGACCGCATTGCTTTTGCTCATACCGGATTTTTTACCTCGGAACCTAGCGAGCAACTTGCAGATTTTTTAATCCAGCGATCGCCGCAGGGAATTGGCCATGTTTACTTTGTCTCTGGAGGTTCAGAGGCAATGGAGACGGCACTCAAGATGGCGCGTCAGTACTATCTTGAGTCGGGGCAGCCCGATCGACAGAAATTTATCGCTCGCAGGCAAAGCTATCATGGAAACACTTTGGGAGCCCTGTCGGTTAGCGGCAACCAGTGGCGGCGGAAACCGTTTGAACCCCTCCTTATCGACGCAGAGCATATTAGTCCCTGCTATCCATACCGTGACAAGCGAGATACAGAGTCGGATCGGGCTTACGGGCTTCGAGTAGCAGATGAGCTGGACGCTAAAATTACCGAACTGGGTGCAGAAAATGTGCTTGCATTCATCGCAGAGCCGGTGGGCGGCGCAACAGCTGGGGTGCTGGTTCCGGTGCCGGGCTACTTTAAGCGTATCCGAGAAATTTGTGATCGCCACGGTATTTTATTAATCCTAGATGAAGTGATGTGCGGCATGGGCAGAACCGGCACTCTTTTCGCCTGTGAGCAGGATGCTGTCAGGCCAGATATTGTCATTCTTGCCAAAGGGCTCGGCGCTGGTTATCAGCCCATAGGGGCGACCCTTTGTTCCGACAAAATTTTCGACGTATTCCATAAGGGTTCGGGCCTTTTTCAGCACGGCCATACCTACATGGGTCATGCGTCGGCCTGTGCTGCGGCACTGGCGGTGCAACAAGCCATAGAGGAAGAGGACTTACTGAGTAATGTCAATCTGATGGGGGCGGCGTTAAAAAAATCCTTGTATCAAAGATTTTCCGGCCATCAGCATATTGGGGATATTCGCGGCAGAGGATTGTTTATTGGAATAGAGTTGGTAGCAGATACTGCCACTAAGCAGCCGCTTCCTCAGCAGCTGTCAATACATCAGGTGATTAAGCGCCATGCAATGGCGCTTGGCCTCGCCTGTTACCCAGGTGCTGGCACCATTGATGGAATTAGAGGCAATCATATACTGCTGGCGCCCCCTTATATTATCGAGCCTCAGCATATTGAGGAGATTACTGACAAGTTAGCCAAGGCTCTAGATGCAGCGCTGCGAGAAGTCGGGGTGATCAATTGAAAGACTCACAGCCGATGATGATCGCAGTGGCGCCCAATGGGGCCCGAAAACAAAAATCCGACCATCCGGCGTTGCCAATAACAGCAATGGAGCTGGCGAACACCGCAGAGGCCTGTCATAAGGTTGGTGCCTGCATGATCCATCTACATGTTCGAGATAAGCAGGGGGGGCATCTGTTGGATGCCGAGGCCTACAGAGTGGCAACGGCGGCAGTACGCGCGGCTACAGGGCCGGAGATGATTATTCAGGTAACCACAGAGGCAGTGGGAATGTACAGCATGGATAAGCAGATTTCTGTGGTTAAAACGCTTAAACCAGAGGCGGTCTCTCTGGCGGTTCGTGAATTTTGCGGCTGTGGTGAGCAGCTACAAACAGCCGCAGAGTTTTTTGCATGGCTGGTCAAAGAGCGAGTTTGCCCTCAGTACATTATTCACTCATTGGAAGATGCCATTAAGTTTAAAGATCTCCGCAGTCGCGCTGTGATTCCAGGCGATTCGGTTGCGGTGCTGTTTGTGTTAGGACGCTATGCTGCCAGCAATGCGCTCCCCGATGCCCAGTTGGCAACCATGCTCGACTGCGCTGGTAATAACATCGTTTGGTCGGTCTGTGCATTCGGGGCTTCAGAGGCAGCACAGATGTTAGAAGTAGCGGCTCTGGGTGGGCATGCAAGGGTTGGTTTTGAAAATAATATGCAGCTAATCAATGGCGAGACTGCGCGTGATAACGCCGATCTAGTCACTCAGGTAGCAGCCCGAGTGGAAGGTTTGGGGCGCAGTGTAGCCGCAGGTGCGACAGCCAGAGCTCTCTGGGGAATGGCGTGACCTAAGAAAAATTTAGGAGGAATGGGAGTGGGCAACGGATTTTTGCCAGTAGTAAAAATAGCCGCGATGAACAGGCGGTGTAAAAGGAAGTTTAACCACTAATTTGTTTAGGAGAATGAATATGCGTTATTTTAAAAAAGCTTCATTAATGGGGGTTGCAGTCGCAGGAATTGCTGCAACAATTGCCCTGCCCGGGGTTGCGCAGGAGGGGCAGGATGCAGATGTGGAAGAAGTTGTGGTTATAGGTAGCAGGATTGAGTCGCGTTCAGTAACGGACTCGCCGGTGCCAGTCGATGTTTTGTCGGCAAGTGAATTAGCCGCCTTCGGCAATCAGGCAGATATTACCGATAACCTAAAAGCACTGGTTCCTTCTTATACCGCAACGCCAGCTACTGGCGATGGTAGTGCCTTTGTGCGCCCTACCTCTCTGCGCGGTATGGCACCAGATCAGGTGTTAGTGCTGATCAACGGGAAGAGACGTCATCGTTCGGCTCTGGTACAGTTTTTTGCGCCAGCTGCAGGCAATGGTTCTCACGGTGTTGATCTGGCCATGATCCCAGGTATCGCGCTGAGGAATATCGAGGTATTGCGCGATGGTGCTGCAGCACAGTACGGTTCTGACGCCATTGCCGGTGTAATAAACCTGCAACTGAAGGACGCCTCTGAAGGCGGGTCGGTTCAGGTGCATTACGGCGAGTTTTTCGAGGGCGAGCAGTCGACAAAAGTTGCCGCCAATGGGGGGTTTGCTCTGGGCGATAATGGTTTCTTAAATCTGAGTTTTGAGAGCATTGATAACGATGCCCTTTCGCGCGGTATTCAGCGTCCGGTCGCTCAAGCTCTGATCGATGCTGGTGTGCCCAATGTGGGTTCAGATTCGCCTTTTGGCGATACGCCATTTGTACAGACATGGGGCCGTCCTCAAACCAGTGGTGATCGATTCTTCTTTAATACGGGCGCCACAGATCCAGTCAGCGGAACCGAGCTCTATGCCCATGGTAGCTATGCCAAGACCGATGGTCGCTATCGCTTCTTCTATCGGGCTGGCTATGACAGTGATTGTTCCACTGCCCATAGCACCATTGCCACGCTTTGTCAGGATAGTGATTGGGTAGCTGGCACTCTGCGTCAGGGTTATACGCCCTATCTGGATGGTGCTCAGACCGATATGTCGGTGGTCGGTGGTATCAAAGGTGAATTGGGTGGTGGTATAGCCTATGACCTCAGCGTTGGTGTAGGTTCTAACAAACTGCGCTATGTTCTCAATAACACCACAGCCCCAAGTCTGGGTGTAGCTGCCGATGGCAGTTTCCAGCGCGACTTTATTATGGGTGGATATGACCAGGCAGAGAGCAATTTTAACGCTGACTTTAGCAAAGCCTTAAGTGACACTATCAATCTGGCCTTTGGTGCAGAATGGCGCGAGGAGGCTTTCACCACAGTTTCCGGTGAACAGGCAGCCATCGACGGAGACACCAGTGGGATGAAAAGTGTCAAGCCTGCAGATGCAGGTAAGTTCTCAAGAGAGAATATCGCCTTGTATGCTGATTTAGAGCAGGATATTAGCGATGATTGGCTGATGCAGTACGCATTGCGCTATGAGGACTTCTCTGACTTTGGTGGCACGCTAAACGGCAAACTGGCGAGTCGCTATACGATCAGTGATGCACTAACGTTGCGCGGTTCACTATCCACAGGCTTTCATGCACCTACGCCTGGTCAGGCCAATGTAAGTACAGTGATTACTACCTTTGATGGCACCACTGGCCTGCAGGTTGAAGAGGGTCTGGTGCCAGCAGCAAGTGCTGCGGCTGCGGTCTACGGTGGTGCTCCTCTGAAGGAAGAAGAGTCGCTAAATCTAAGTTTGGGGCTTTCGGCGGATCTAAGCGATAACACTACATTAACCTTTGATATATACAAGGTGGCTGTAGATGATCGTATTTATCGTACAGGTGATATTAATACGCCGCTGGGTTGTACGGCTAGCTGTGGTTCGATTTCTTTTTATACCAATGCATTGGATATAGAGCATCAGGGCTTTGATGTGGTTTTGAGCTCTTCGTTTGAGTTGGGCTCTGGTATGGAAACAATGGTTAGTCTGGCCCTTAACCACAATACAACCGAGGTGGTTGGTCAGAAGGAAATCAATAGCGTCAACCCTGTCAGCGCTTCATTGATTGAAGATATTGAGAATAACTATCCAGAAAATCGCTTTGTGCTCAATACCTTTACTGACTTTAATAATGGATGGAGTCTAATGGCTCGTTTGAACTACTATGGCTCTCATTACGATGAGCGCGGTAGTATAGGTGCAGCCACAGATCCTTCGGCAGAAATCGCTAGCATCATCTACTTGGATCTAGAACTGGGGGATGATGTGAGTGATAACTTGAGAGTCACTGCTGGTGGGTCTAATATTCTTGATGAGTATGTGGACAAAATCGATGCACCCAACGCCAATCGTATGAGTGTAGGCCTGCCCTATCCTCGGCGCACGGCGGCCAACTACGAAGGTGGTTCTTGGTACTTGCGAGCTAACTACAGCTTCTAACAAACAGGGCTGAGTGGGCTTATAACGATCTGGCAATAAGGTAATTAGGATTAAATAATGAGCCTAACTCAGCGTATAGTTGTAGCCATGCTAATGGGCCTCCTTATGGGGGCCCTACTTAATTTTCTATCTACGGGTAATCTGCTTTCAGCTGGCGCTTTAGCCTGGCTTGATGATTATCTGATCAACGGCTTGTTCGACACTGTCGGGCAAATCTTTGTGCGCTCATTAAAGCTTTTAGTGGTGCCTCTGGTATTGGTCTCTCTGATTTGTGGTGTCTCTTCACTGGGCAACAATTCCCGTATGGGTGCTGTGGCCACCAAGACAGTTGCGCTGTATATGACCACCACTGCCATCGCCATTGCGCTGGCCATTCTGGTGGCTGTGATAGTTCAGCCCGGCGTTGGTATTGATCTGGCCATGGCGACAGAATTTGTGGCCAAAGACGCGCCGCCATTAAAGACCACCATTATTAATATTTTCCCCAGCAACCCAATTCAATCAATGGCCAATGGCAGCATACTGCAGGTGATTGTATTCGCATTGCTGGTGGGTTTTGCAATTTCCAAAAGTGCTGAGAAGGGTGAGCGGATCAGTGGTTTTTTTAATGACCTCAATGCGGTCATTATGAAGATGGTTATGATTCTTATGCAACTGGCACCCTATGGCATATTCTGCCTGCTGGCCAAATTGTTTGCCGAGGTTGGCGTGGGTATGATTCTAAGTCTAGCCAAATACTTTTTTACCGTGCTGTTTGTGTTGCTATTGCACAGTCTTGGGGTTTACTCATCTATTCTCAAAGCGTTCACCGGCCTGAGTGTCAGAACCTTTTTAAGCAAAATGCGCTCGGCGCTGGCGCTGGCTTTTAGTACCGCCTCCAGTGGCGCGACCCTGCCGGTCACCCTGCGCACTGTCGAGCAGCGCCTCGGCGTCGACAACAGCGTGGCCTCATTTACCGTGCCCTTGGGAGCCACGATTAATATGGACGGCACGGCGATTATGCAGGGTGTGGCCACCGTATTTATTGCTCAGGCCTACAATATAGGCCTGGGTCTGGACGGCTATTTAACGGTAGTTTTAACCGCCACTCTGGCCTCCATAGGCACAGCGGCAGTGCCCGGCGTGGGTCTGGTCATGCTGGTTATGGTGCTCAACCAAGTGGGTCTGCCAGTAGAGGGTGTGGGCCTGATTATCGGCGTTGATAGGCTATTGGATATGACGCGCACCGCCACCAATGTTACCGGCGATGCCATGGTGACCACAGTGGTTGCCAATAGTGAGGGATTTCTCGATAAAGATATCTATAATAATCCACAGGCTGGGGTTGCTGAGAGCTAGTTTTGCGAACGAAATCACCCATTGATGGTACCGCTTTGGCATCGCTGTATGCACAGCATTGCGAGGAAAAAGCCGCCCGCTTTCAAGCCATTCTTGAGGCCACAGGTTACCATGAGATTGTAATTGGTTCTGGCCACGCCAAAATGCACTTTCAAGACGATATGGCCTACCCCTTCAAAGCCAACCCCTATTTTAGGGAGTGGGTGCCACTGGGTAAGCGCGCCGCTTCCTACCTGCATATCAGGCGCGGTTCTCACAAGCCGCGGCTATATCTATTGGCGGCTGAAGATATCTGGCACAGTGCCCCGCAGACATTGCCCGATGGCTTTGAAGATAGCTTAGAGATTATTGAATATGCCAGCTTGGATGGGCTCAAAAAACAATGGGTTAAAAATGCTGGTGCCATAGCATTGATCAATGAAACCAATGATCTGGGTGTAGAGGCAGACTGTTGGAATCCCCAGCCGGTACTGCATCAGATCGACTTTCAGCGGCGCAGTAAAACTCAGTATGAACAGGCCTGTGTGCGCCGCGCCAATCAGCTTGCAGCGCCCGCCCACCGCGTCGCCGAGCAGAGGTTTATGGCGGGCGCTTCTGAGCTTGAAATAGCCGCAGCCTATCTGGCAGTCTGCAATTGCAGTGAAAACCATATGCCCTACGCGATTATTGCCGGTATCAACCAGCATGCCGCGGTGCTCCATCACCATAACCTCAACCCACATAGAGTGACGCCACGCAGCTTTTTAATTGATGCGGGGGTGGCGTGCAATGGCTATGCCGCGGATATTACACGCACCTACGCCTACGACAGTGGCAGTGATTTTGCGACCATGATAGAGCGTCTGGACAGCGTCCAACAGGAATTAGTGGCGGCGGGCGGCATCGGCAAAAGCCCAGTGGACCTGCATGTATTATCGCAACACAAAATTGCCCAGATACTGATTGAGTTCAAGTTGCTCAAGATCTCGGCAGAACAGGCAGTGGAGCAGGGTATTGTCGGCACCTTTTACCCCCATGGCCTAGGCCATCATCTGGGGTGCAATGTTCACGACAAAGGCAGTCGCCTCGCCAATGCACAGGGCGAACTGCTGCCGGCTTCCGAAAAATACCCCAAACTGCGTGCTGGTGCCCCCATGGTCGCCAATCAGATTCATACAGTGGAACCGGGGCTGTACTTTATCCCCGCGCTGCTGGACAAGCTGCGCGCCAGTGATCAGGCCAGTGCGATTAACTGGGCAGAGATGGATAGATGGATTCCCTACGGCGGTATTCGCATCGAGGATAATATTATCCTGCACACTGATGGCAGCTTAGAAAATATAACCAGAGAGGCATTTGCCCAGTAATTAAGCAGCCATTTAGATGATGGCATTTTATGCTTACTTAGTCCTATCTTCACAGAGTAAATAGCTAATTTTCCAACAGCCCATTTAAGTAGATATCAGAATTATTGACCCCAAAGTCGACAGAACAACCCTTAACTGCGACCAAAAAGCGTAGATACCAATAAGACGTATTGCATGGTAATCGGGGGCAAATTACCCTTATATGATAGAAAAGTAACTCATTGGGTGGGAATAGTCATGGCGGGTTCAATATCGGGCGATTCAGCCACAACAGTAGCTGGCGGCCAGCAGCAAAAAACACAACCTTTAGCTTTTTTGGCAATGACCTGCCTATTTTTCTTTTGGGGCTTTATTACCGTATTAAATGATATTTTAATACCGTTTCTAAAAGAATCTTTTGAGCTTAATTACACCCAGGCGATGTTGGTCCAATTCTGTTTTTTTGGGGCCTATTTTATTGTCTCTCCCCTAGCGGGAAAGTTGATAGATACCGTTGGCTATCAGCAGGGGATTGTTCTCGGTCTACTCACCACGGCGGCCGGGTGCTTTTTATTCTATCCCTCAGCAGAATTGCACCTCTATGAATTATTTTTAATAGCCTTTTTTGTGCTGGCCAGTGGTATCACCATATTGCAGGTAGCCGCTAATCCCTACGTGGCGGCGCTGGGTTCCGAAAAGACCGCCGCAAGTCGTCTCAATCTCGCTCAGGCGGCTAACTCGCTTGGCACCACAGTGGGTCCCCTAATCGGCGCGGCGCTTATATTGGGCGTAGTGGCTGCAGATGCCTCCGCTGTTCAGGGCCCCTACTTAATGATTGCGGGCCTGTTGGTTGCAGCAGCACTACTATTTAGATTGATCAAACTTCCGGTAATCGCCAGTGTAGAGAGTGGAGACGCTAACAGCGATGACAGTGTTTTGAATCGTAGATCACTGGTTCTGGGTGCGTTGGCGATATTCCTCTATGTGGGCGGAGAGGTGTCCATTGGCAGCTTCTTGGTTAACTATTTTGCTGAAAGTTCCATCGCTGGACTCAGTCATGCAGAGGCTGGCGAAATGGTAGCTTACTATTGGGGAGCCGCGATGATCGGCCGCTTGGTAGGAGCGGCGGCAATGAACTACATCGCACCTACAAAGTATCTTTCCTTAAATGCGCTTATCGCCATTATTATGATTATTGTCAGTATGAACAGCTCGGGTGATATTGCCATGTGGTCCATACTGGCGGTTGGATTCTTTAACTCGATTATGTTTCCCACTATCTTTACTCTAGCAGTCAAAGGGTTGGGATCTATGACTAGCAAAGGTTCGGGGCTGGTCTGTCAGGCGATTGTCGGTGGTGCACTGATACCCTTAGTTCAGGGTGTAGCGGCGGATAGCATCGGTATTCAGCTAAGTTTTATAGTGCCTATGCTCTGTTATATCTATATTGGCTGGTATGCCCTTAGAGGTGCCGATCAAAGCTGACTAGATTTGCAACAATATTAAACAACCAAAAAGCCTTAACAATTTGTTAAGGCTTTTTGGTTTTTGGTCGAAGAACTTAGTGGTGGTTGGTTAATGCGCTGATAAATCTGCTTTCTCACAGCAGATCTGGAAGGCCTATCGAAAGGATCAATACAGGTCTCGATAAGGCAATAAGTTAAATATTGGTATTATTTTTCTAAAATAAATTAAAAATATTTATTTTTTGTGAACTAGTTCACATTTTTAAAATTCCATCTGAGTTATCATAGCCGCACAAGGAGCGTAGTAACTCCCGTGGGTTTTCTCGCCGTTTGCGTTTTTCAATGGTGGGGAGTCCTCTCCAATAAAAGACCTGCTGGTCAGGGAGTCGGGAGGGCGGTCCCACGGCTGTTACTACCACTCCCCGCCACCATTGAATGTTTTAGGCTGTTCCTGTGTTGGTTTACTGGGTTCCCAGATCTGCAAGATCCACATGTCTTTGCGTACTGACAACATAGTCATTTCCATCTGCCACAATAGAAAATATTATCTTATCTATGGCAGCTGCCTGTGGCCGCGACAGGCTGTCAGGATCTATAAGCAATGTATCCTCACCAGCGGGCAGGGTGGCATTGCCATGGCTACTGGCGACCAG
>JANXGQ010000094.1 GCA_024959305.1 Porticoccaceae bacterium
TGGCAAGGCTTTTGAAGAAGAGGCTAGCGGATTACTTGCGGTGTGCATACAACATGAAATCGATCATTTACAGGGCAAGTTGTTTGTGGATTATCTGTCGCCGCTGAAGAGAGAGATAATTCGTAAAAAACTTAAAAAACAGCGCGCATAGGAACCCTTTAGGTTGAACATTATCTTCGCTGGTACACCGGAGTTTGCCGCCGCACATCTGCAGGCCCTTGTCGATAATGGCCAGCATCAGGTTGTGGCCGTTTATACTCAGCCCGATCGCCCCGCTGGGCGCGGCAAAAAACTGACCCCCAGTGCGGTCAAACAGTTGGCATGCGCGCAGCAACTACCCGTATTTCAGCCCGCCTCTCTAAAAGATCAACAACAGCAAGACCTTCTAGATAGCCATAAGGCGGATATTATGCTGGTGGTGGCCTATGGGTTGATCCTCCCGCAGGCGGTTTTGGATATACCCAGACTGGGCTGTATTAATGTGCATGGCTCAATACTGCCGCGCTGGCGCGGTGCGGCACCTATACAGCGAGCAATCGAGGCTGGGGATTCAGAAACCGGTATCAGCATTATGCAGATGGATGCCGGTCTCGACACCGGGCCAGTGATTTCAGTGGCGCGCTGTGAGATAGCAGATCATGAAACCAGTGGCTCGCTGTACCAAAAACTGGCGGATATGGGCGCTCCAACCCTGTTATCAGCCCTGGGAAAGATTGAGGCCGGTACGGCGGTCGCCGAGCAACAGGAGGATAATTTAAGCACCTATGCTCGCAAAATTAATAAGTCTGAAGCACGGCTTGACTGGTCTGAATCCGCAGCCACATTGGCGCGGCGCATTCGCGCATTTAATCCCTTCCCAGCGGCCTACAGCTTAATTGAAGGCTCGCGAGTTAAGGTTTGGACTGCATCGCTAGCAGATTGTTCTGAGAGCGGAGTGGCCGGTACTATTATCGAATCAAGTGGCGATGGGTTGCTGGTGCAATGTGGAAGCGGCCGTTTATTGATCACTGAGATCCAGCTAGCGGGTAAATCTAGGATGCCGGTGTCGGAGATTTTAAAATCTCGAGCTGAGCTGTTTGCCCGCGGCAAAAGGTTCGGCGCCTAGATGATGAATGTTCGGGTCGCGGCCGCCGAGGTGATCGCTCAGGTACTGCGCGGGCGCTCGCTTTCCGCACTGCTGCCCAAATACAGCCAGAGAGTTGACAGCAATGAACAGGCCCTACTAAAAGAACTGTGCTTTGGCACATTGCGCTGGTATCCGCAGCTGCAAATAATCCTCAACAGCTTAATCAAGAAGCCGCTTAAAGAGAAAGAGCGCGAACTGCAGGCACTGCTTGCCTGCGGTATCTATCAGCTACTTTATATGCGTATTGCGGAACATGCGGCAATTAATGAAACCGTTGCTGCTGCGACAAAACTCAATCGACAGTGGGCAAAAGGATTAATCAACGCGGTATTGAGAAACGTTCAGCGCCAACAGCAACAGATTTTAGAGCAGCATCGGCAGGATCCAGTTTTTCAGAGCGCCCATCCGCAGTGGTTGATAGACAGGTTAAAGCAGTCTTGGCCAGAGGCGATTGCCGAACAAATTTTAGTCGCCAATAATGAACATGCGCCTATGGCGCTTAGGGTTAACGCCCGACGTTGCAGTAGAGATGACTATTTGCAGCAGTTGGCCGCTGCAGGGATCGGCGCCACCGCCACCGCCCACAGCGATTGCGGTATTCTGTTGCACAGCCCCCGAGAGGTCACTGATTTGCCCGGCTTTGCCGAGGGGCTAGTCAGTGTTCAAGATGAAGCGGCGCAACTGGCGGCGCAGTTGTTAAACCTTAAGGCCGGTCATTTGGTGCTTGACGCCTGTTGCGCGCCGGGGGGTAAGAGCTGCCATATTCTTGAGGCTGAGCCCAATCTGCAATCGCTAGTTGCGGTTGATCTGGAACAAAAACGCCTGTTCCGCTGTGAAGAAAATTTGCAACGCTTGGGCTTGGAAGCGCAATTGATAGCTGCCGACGTGGGTGACACAGAGCAGTGGTGGGATAAAAATAGCTTTGATCGCATTCTGTTGGACGCCCCCTGCTCGGCAACTGGGGTGATTCGCCGACACCCGGATATCAAATTACTGCGCAAAGGCACGGATATTGATAAGCTAGCGGGTATTCAGGCGCATTTGCTGAATAGGGTCTGGAAAACGTTGAGCAATGGGGGCATTCTTGTCTATGCGACCTGTTCAGTTTTTCCGCAGGAGAACGATCAAGTGGTAGAACAGTTTTTGGCGAAAAATAACCATGCCTCTGTACTGCCAATTGAAGCAAACTGGGGGCTGGCCACGGATTATGGGCGACAATTATTCCCCTCAGCAAATGGCGGTGACGGATTTTATTACTCTCGCCTACAAAAAAATAGCTGATATCAACAAGAGACAATCAGATATAAAAGAAGAACAATCATGAAAATAGTGATAGTTGGAGCAGGGCAGGTTGGCGCCACATTGGCTGAGAATCTAGCCCGAGAAAACAACGATATTACCATTGTAGATATCAACGGTAGCGTTCTTCGGGCGCTGCAAGACAGGCTGGATATTCGCACGGTTGTAGGAACCGGCTGTCACCCAGATGTGTTGGTTAACGCCGGTATCGAGGACGCGGATATGATCGTGGCGGTAACCAGCAGCGATGAAATTAATATTGTTGCCTGTCAGGTTGCCTATTCGCTGTTTCACACCCCCACCAAAATAGCACGAGTGCGAGCGCGCAATTACACCAATCCAGAATATAAAAACATTCTATTTAACGATAAACATATGCCGGTGGATGTAATGATCACCCCAGAGCAGGTGGTGACCGATTTCATTTACAAGCTAATCGAACAACCCGGGGCACTTCAGGTGCTTGATTTTGCCGATGGCGTAATCCAGTTGGTGGGCTTGCGGGCGGTTGAGGACGGGCCCTTGGTCGGGCAGGAATTGCGCAGGCTGAAAGAGCATATGCCCAATATTGATGCCCGGGTTGCGGCAATTTACCGCAAGGATCGAGCGCTGTTCCCAACCGGTGATACGGTGATTGAAGATGGCGATGAAGTATTTTTTATCGCCGCTAAGAAGAATATCCGCAAGGTAATGAGTGAGCTGCGGCGCTTGGAAAAATCCTATCATCGACTGGTGATCGCCGGTGGCGGCAATATTGGATTTCGGCTTAGCAAGGCCCTTGAAGACGATTACAATATTAAGATCATTGAGTACTCCACCGAGAGAGCCGAATTTCTGTCGGAGCAGTTGGATAAGACGGTTGTGCTCAGGGGCTCGGCCACAGATCAAGAATTACTACTGGATGAAAATATCGATAAAACCGATGTGTTTATCGCCCTGACCAATGACGATGAAACCAATATTATGGCCTCACTGCTAGCCAAGCGACTGGGCGCTAAAAAGGTGATGACCCTAATCAGCAACCCGGTCTATGCAGACCTTATGCAGGGCGGTGAAATTGATATTGCTATCTCGCCACAGCAGGCCACCACCAGCTCCCTACTGGCTCATGTGCGCAAAGGTGATACCGAAAGTGTGCATTCACTTCGCAGGGGAGCCGCAGAAGCACTAGAAATTATTGTGCATGGTGATGAAAAGAGCTCGAAAGTGGTGGGGCGCGCGATTGAAGATATCAAATCGCCACCAGGGGCAACCCTAGCCGCTCTGGTGCGCGATGGTGAAGTAATTATCGCCCATCACGACACGGTGATTCAAAGCGAGGACCATGTGATCGTGTTTGTGGTGGATAAAGAAAAAACCAAGGCTGTTGAAAAGCTATTCTCCGTTGGCTTCAGTTTTTTTTAAGGTCTAGATCATTATCCTAGAAACCTCAGTTGGGCACAGGATTTGCGCTGAGAAATAAGGTTGCAAGACAAGGCGCCGCTCGCAGGTAATGGCCGTAGCCCTTGGCAAGAGTGGCAACGACGGATTGCGGCCTTAGAGCCAGCGCAAAACGGTGTAGCGTTTTTGAATTCACCTGTACAGCACACAGAATGATTTGAGTTTTTAATGGTATTTCAACATATTACGCAAGATATAAGTGATCAACTGAGGTTTTTAGGATTATGCACTTCGCCATCATAGCTCGCGTACTTGGCATCTTGCTGATAACTTTCAGCCTGACCATGTTGACTCCGGTTTTTGTCGCCTACCTGTACGCAGAGAATACCTCTCAGACCTTTTTGTTGGCATTCGCAATCACTCTGTTCGTGGGCGTACTCTTTTGGTTTCCCTCAAGAAATCATTCTGGTGGGCTGAGGACCAGAGATGGCTTTTTGGTCACAGTGTTCTTCTGGCTGGTGCTCAGTTCCTTTGGGGCACTGCCGCTAATGCTCTCCGATGCGCCGCATTTAAGTTTTATGGATGCGCTATTTGAGTCGATCTCGGGACTGACCACCACCGGCGCCACCGTTATGTCTGGTCTGGATACGCTGCCCAAGTCGATACTCTACTACCGCCAACAGCTTCAGTGGTTAGGTGGTATTGGTATTGTGGTGATAGCCGTGGCTATTCTGCCAATGCTGGGCGTCGGGGGCATGCAGATCTACCGCGCGGAAACCCCCGGCCCTATGAAGGATTCAAAGCTGACCCCGCGCATCACTGAAACCGCCAATGTGCTGTTTAGAATTTACCTCTGTCTCACCGTGGCCTGCGCACTGGCCTACTGGGCAGCGGGAATGAGCGGTTTTGATGCGATTAGTCACAGTTTCTCCACGGTCTCCATTGGTGGTTTTTCAACCCATGACGCCAGTATGGGGTTTTTTAACAGCGGCACGATTATGTCTATCTGTGCCCTTTTTATGGTGATTTCAGGATTAAATTTCGCCCTACATTTTCATGTGTGGCACAGCCGCCGTCCGAGCTTTTATTGGGCGGACCCCGAAGCGCGGATGTATATCTACCTGTTGCTAGTAGGCGCCTTGATCACCTGCCTATACCTCTACTACAGCGGTACTTACGGCTGGGATAAAAGCATTAGTCAGGGCATTTTCCAGTTGATTTCAATTATGACAACCACCGGCTTTACCACCAGCGAATTCCATAGCTGGCCGAGTTTCCTGCCGTTCTTTTTGCTGTTTTTGTCATTTTTTGGCGCCTGTGCCGGCTCCACTGGCGGCGGCATCAAAATAGGTCGTATGCTGATTCTGGCTCAACAGGGTATCCGAGAAATATACCGCCTTGTGCATCCCAATGCGCTGCTGCCGATCAAAATTCGCAACCGCACTGTTCCGGCACGCGTTGTGGACGCAATCTGGGCATTTTTGGGTGTCTACCTCGCCATCTTTTATCTGATGGTACTGCTACTGCTGGCCTCGGGTCTCGACTACACCACCGCTTGGTCGGCCACCGCGGCAGCATTGAATAATCTGGGCCCGGGGCTGGGTGCAGTGGCCACCAACTACGCGGATATTGGCGGCTTTGCCAAATGGGTGCTGTGTTGGGGTATGCTGCTCGGGCGTCTGGAAATCTTTACCCTGCTGGTGCTGTTTACACCCACATTTTGGAGAAACTAGATCAAAAAAGTGCGCGCGGAAAACTGAGTTTAAGAAACGCTCCACTTTAAGTGTTTTTCAATCGCCGCGATCATCATCCCAGCAACATCTTTTTCAGTGGCGTTTTCTATACCCTCAAGCCCGGGCGAAGAATTAATCTCCAATAACAGAGGCCCACTTTTGGAACGGATAATGTCGACCCCGGCTACGGTTAAGCCCATGGCTTTGGCGGCCTTAACCGCCAGTCGGCGCTCCTCGGGCGTCGGCCGAATCGTCGAAGCACTGCCACCCTGATGGATATTGGCGCGAAACTCACCGGGCGCGGCCTCGCGCTGAATTGCCGCCTTGACTCTGCCATTAATCACAAATAACCGCAGGTCTTTGCCGCCGGCCTCTTTAATAAATTCCTGTACCAACAGATTGGCTTTGACCGATTTAAAGGCATTAATAACACTTTGCGCCGCCTTTTTAGTTTCAGCTAAAACCACTCCACGGCCCTGACTTCCCTCCAGTAGCTTAACCACCAACGGAGCTCCCCCGACCACTTCAATAAGCTCATTAGTATCTATAGGGGAGTTGGCAAACCCGGTAGTGGGAATATCCAGACCACTTTTAATCAAAAGCTGTAATGAAAACAGTTTATCCCGCGACTGCGTTATTGCCAATGAGCCGTTCTGAACGTAGACCCCCATGCTTTCAAACTGCCTGGCGATTGCACAACCATAAAATGTGGCACTGGGCCGAATTCTTGGGATCACTGCATCTAGGTCGCTAATAATATGCCCCCCTCGGTAATACACTTCGGGCATTTCATCGTCCAACTTCATATAACAGTCTTTGATGGTGAGAAACTTCATCTCATGACCACGCTCTTCACCAGCTTCCATAATGCGCTGATTACTGTAGAGCTTTGGGTTGCTCGCCAGTAGGGCAATCTTTAAGCCGGATCTGATCTTTTTTTGCATTCCGTACATTTCCTGCAACTCTAGATCACTGACGCGGCCCAGATTCATATTTGCACTGGGATCCACTAGAACTCTGGTAGTCATCGCCTCGCGTCCCAGCAGCATTCGGTAGCCCATGCTGTCGCGATTGGTGAGCGTCAGTTCTATGTCCCAAATCTGATCTTTCATACGGATCGGCACTTTTATAACGTAGCGTTTTTCCGAAGCGCCGCTGGAATTTTTGATCATTCGACGGTCCGCAATTGGAGCTTCGCAGCGCAGGGATACGACACGGTTATTCTGCAGTGGATGCACGTCAAAGCTCACCCAGGGCATGGATCCCCGCTTAAATGCCTGTATATTAAACGCATGCAATGCCGAAGTTCTTGCGCCAGAATCAACGCGCACTTTTACCGCGGGAATTCCCAATTGAGCGATTTGGCACCACTCTTCGCAGCCAATAATAATCTTCTCGGGCGTTGAATTTGTCATTTTAGTTTTCTTGCCCGATAGTAGGCTTCTTCTGAAATTCCATGGTAGGCCGTGGCCTGCTGTTTAAAGGCCTCAACCGACGCGGCGACGCGTTTGGCAAACTCATTGTCCGCGGCCAATTCTTCTATCACCTCTTCAGAGAGTGCGCGCAAACCGCGGATAACCTCGTCTGGCAGTTTTCTGACCTCGACACCATGCACATTGACCAGCTCTACTAGAGCCTGATTATTGCGTGCCGTATATTCGTCGAGCATATCCTGATTAACTGCTCTGGCGGCGGTTTCGACTATGGCTTGCAAATCTGTAGGCAGTGAATTCAGGGCCTGTTTATTGACCATAAATTCAAGGATAGAACCCGGCTCATGCCATCCCGGATAATAATAATATTTAGCCACCTGATGGAATCCAAAGGCCAGATCATTATAGGGCCCCACCCATTCAGTGGCGTCGATCACGCCAGTTTGCATCGAGGTGTATAACTCACCGCCGGGCATGGTCACAGACACCCCGCCAGCGCGCGTAATCACATCGCCGCCAAGACCGGGAATACGCATCTTTAAGCCTTTGATATCGGCCATGGAGTTGATCTCGCGATTAAACCATCCGGCCATCTGCACACCGGTACTGCCACCGGCAAAAGGCACTAGGTTAAATGGCTCGTAGAGTTCACGCCACAGCTCTAGACCGCCACCGTAGTGCAGCCAAGCGTTCATTTCCTGAGCATTGAGCCCAAAGGGAATTGAGGTAAAAAAAGCGGCGGCCTTGGCTTTTCCGGTCCAATAATAGGCGCCGCTATGGCCTATCTGAGCAGTGCCCTGAGAGACTGCATCAAACACCTCAAGTGCGGGCACCAGTTGGCCGGCACCAAAAACCTTTATTTGCAGTCGGCCATTGCTCATGGCCTTGACTCTGTTGGCAAAATTCTCCGGCGCAGTGCCGAGGCCTGGGTAGTTTTTTGGCCAAGCTGTCACTAGCTTCCATTTGAAGCTCTGTTGAGATACCACATCATTACTGGGCTCCCCATCCGTGTTCTGACCGCCGCAGCTGGCCAGCAACAGTGACAGTACCGCCCAAAACAATATTCGCATTTGCTACCCCTCAATTTTCAAATTGGTTTTTATACGGCCGCCAAATTGGCCGATGCCAAAATAAGAATCTTGGTGCCAACCTCTTCAAAACTAACATGAACTCGGGCCCGAGGTCCATTGCCCTCAAAATTTAGAATCACACCTTCACCATAGATATTATGCCTTATCTGCTGCCCCAGCTGGAATCCGGTAGCACTGCCCTCATCGCTGTTGAACGCGGCGGCATAGGTGGTTGGGCGACTGATACTGTTTTGCAGCCTCACTTCTTCAATCAGCTGTTTGGGAATATCCCTGACAAAACGCGATATAGAATTAAATGACTCGCTGCCATAGATAGATCTAGTTTCAGCAAAGCTAAGATACAACTTTTGCATGGCGCGAGTAATGCCTACATAGGCCAACCGGCGCTCCTCCTCAAGCCGCCCCGGTTCGTCAATGGACATTTTATGGGGGAATAAATTCTCTTCCATGCCGGCAATAAACACCAGGGGAAACTCCAACCCCTTGGCGCTGTGCAATGTCATTAACTGTACCGCATCCTGATCTTGATCTGCCTGACGGTCCCCCGCATCCAGTGCCACTTGATCCAAGAATTGAGGCAGCACTGGCGCGTCACTGTCTGCCGGCTCAAAGTTTCTGCAGGCGTTTACCAATTCCTCTAAGTTCTCCACTCGCGCCTGTCCGCGCTCGCCTTTTTCGCGGCGGTGCATCTCTATGAGACCACTGCGCTGAATGGCGTTCTCTGCCTGCTCTACCAAGGCTAATTCGTCCAGCTGACCACTCATCTCATTGATAAGCTCTATAAAAGTGGCCACCGCATTGGCCGCTCTGGCGGCAAGACGTTTTTCACTGACCATGGTTGTGGCTGCATTCCAAAGTGAAGCGCTCTGTTCACGAGCCAGTATGCGGATCTGCTCCAGAGTGCGCTCGCCAATACCCCGAGGTGGCACATTAACCACTCTCTCGAAGGCCACATCATCGTGACAGTTCAGCATCATGCGCAGATAGGAGAGGGCGTTTTTTATTTCCAGTCGCTCGTAAAAACGCTGTCCCCCGTAGATACGGTAGGGAATCTCCGCCTGTAGTAACGCCGCCTCCAGCACCCGTGACTGGGCATTGGATCTATAGAGTACCGCCGCATCATCGCGACGATTGCCATCGGCGATCCAAGCGCCGAGGCGATCCGCTATATAGCGAGATTCATCATGCTCGTTAAACGCTGCGTACAGACCTATAGGTTCGCCTTCGCCGGCTTGGGTCCATAGATTTTTACCCAAACGCTCGGCATTTTTTGCAATCACCGCATTGGCGGCGCTAAGAATATTGGAGGTGGAGCGGTAGTTTTGCTCCAGTTTTATGGTCTGAGTATCGGCAAAGTCGCGCTCAAAGCTCAATATATTTTCCACCTTGGCGCCGCGCCAGCCGTAGATAGACTGATCGTCATCCCCCACTGCGGTAATGCAGCTAGTGTTGCCGGCCAGCAACCGCAACCAAGCGTATTGCACGGCATTGGTGTCTTGAAACTCATCCACAAGAATATGCCCAAAGCGCTGCTGATAGTGCTCCAACACCTCTGGATTGTTTTTCCACAGTTCTAGTGCGCGCAATAGCAGCTCGGCAAAATCAATCACAGCCAACTGCTCACAGAGGATTTCGTACTGTCGATAAATACTCAACATGGTGGCTAGAAACGGATCTCCGCTGTCTTGAATATGCGCGGCCCGCAAGCCCTCGTCTTTTTGCCCATTGATCCACCACTGCGCCTGCTTGGGCGGCCAGCGTTGCTCGTCCAGATCCATGGCGCGCATCACCCGCTTGACCAACCTGAGCTGGTCGTCGGAATCCAGTATCTGGAAATTTTCCGGCAACTTGGCATCGCGCCAATGGGTCTTGAGCAGGCGATGGGCCAACCCGTGAAAGGTGCCCACCCACATGCCGCGCAGGGACATACCTAAGAGTGTGTCAATGCGCTCGCGCATTTCTCGGGCAGCTTTGTTGGTAAAAGTCACCGCCAGCACCCCGTAAGGCGAAATATTTTGCACCTGAATATTCCAGGCAATGCGGTGTACTAGCACTCGAGTTTTTCCACTGCCAGCACCGGCCAACACCAGCAAGTGCTTTTTATCACTGGTAACGGCCTGCTCCTGAGCGGAGTTTAATTGATTGAGAATTGGGGTCACGTCCATAGGGCTTTATTTTAGCAATTAAACGATCAAGAAGGCGGATTTGTCGCATTCTTTTGACTTTTTAAATGGCCTTAATTTTTATACCCATACTCGCCATTCACTAATAAATAGGCTTTTTTGACTACAAAACTGGCTTTTTAAGGGGTTTTCTTGTAAATTTTTTACATAACCCTAAATTGATATGCTTATGAAACCTGCAGAATTAACCCAATCCATCAGTGACTGCCTGCACGAACTGCGCAAATCAGAGCGCAAAGTAGCTGATTTTGTGCTTAAAAACCCTTTAAAGGTTATACATATGCGCATTGTGGACCTGGCTAAAGAAGCCGCGGTGAGTGAACCCACCGTAGTGCGATTCTGTCGTGCGGTGGGCTGTCATGGCTTTCAGGATTTTAAACTGACATTGGCGCAACAGCTAGCATCCAGCCCCAGCTATGGGCAAATCGCGGTGACTGATACAGATTCAACCCGCGAGTATACCCACAAGGTTTTTGACTCCACGGTGGACACCTTGCTAAAAGTTCGTGAGCATCTGGTGTTGAAAAATCTCGAGGCGGCTGTGGCCGCTATCTGTGCCGCTAACCGGGTTGAATTTTACGGGTTTGGCTCCTCCTCCGCTGTGGCTTTCGACGCCCAGCATAAATTTTTCCGACTGCAAATCACCTCGGCGGCTTATTCGGACCCTCATCTGCAAAATATGTCGGCCACCTCGCTGCAGCCCAATGATGTAGTGATCGCTATCTCGCAGTCTGGTCGTACCCAGGCATTATTGGATTCTATGGAGTTGGTGAAAGAAGTCGGCGGTATAGTGATCGCCCTAGCCCCCAGCGGCTCACCGGTGGCTCGCAAGGCAACTATCGCTATTGAAGTGGATGCCAAAGAGGATATACAAATCTATACCCCGCTGTCATCGCGCATCGCACATCTTGTGGTGATCGATGTGCTGGCTATAGGTGTGGCTCAGAAAAAGGGCCCGCAGCTTCAGGAACATCTGCAACAGTTGCAAGCCGGCCTCTCGTCGCTGCGAACTAGGAGTGGGAAATAGACGCCTGTTGATTCCTTGGTTAATCTCTGTTGATTGATCTGCTATTATTTAAGAGCGAATAGTTGTTATTAATTAAATCAAAGAGGCCAAAATGAAAAAAATCATTCTGTTTTTACTCGCAATAACCGCCACAAGTACGGCATTTGCCGATCATCATCCAAAGCCCAAGCAGATGGGTGATCATCACCCTATCGGCCGACACTATTTGCTGGATGCTCAACACTGCAAAGAGACTAAAGACGGCATTGGCTGGTTTTTGGCCCGCGCTGATAGTCTTTTTGAAGATATTGAAAAATATGGCAAAGAAAAAAATAGAAAGTGGAATGATAAAAAATGGCGCGAAGTCTCGTTTTTTGCTGAACTTGCCGCCGATTATTCAACGGTTTACCAAGTTTGGTGTAAGCATATA
>JANXGQ010000076.1 GCA_024959305.1 Porticoccaceae bacterium
AGGGATGTTTTTCCATTGGCCGCAGGGCAATGCGAGGGCCCTAAAAGCAAATAATTTCACAAATTAAGCAGGTTTTAGGGGCCGACGGGAAAATGGCGCTGGAGCGCCTATTTGACCGCTAGGTTAATAGTGTAAATTACCGTTCAGCAATGTATCCTTGGAAGCAAAATTGAGATAGCGCCCAATGATAGAACCAGATCGACTAATTTCAGCAGATAGTTCCTCCAGTGAAGAGCGCTTTGATCGCGCTCTGCGCCCGTTATCGCTGGCTGACTATGTGGGTCAATCAGTGGTAAAGGAGCAGTTGCAAATCTTTATTGAGGCTGCGCGCAGGCGTGCGGAGCCCCTTGATCACTGCCTTGTATTTGGTCCCCCCGGGCTGGGTAAGACAACCTTGGCACATATTATTGCCAACGAGATGCAGGTGGACCTTAAAACCACTTCCGGTCCAGTACTGGAAAAAGCCGGAGACCTAGCGGCCCTGTTAACTAATCTTGAGGCCGGTGATGTATTGTTTATCGATGAAATACATCGACTCAGCCCGGTGGTGGAGGAAATACTCTATCCGGCGCTCGAGGATTATCAGCTCGATATAGTCATAGGCGAAGGGCCAGCGGCCCGATCCATTAAGTTGGATTTGCCCCCTTTCACATTGGTAGGTGCTACAACAAGGGCCGGTCTGCTCACCTCACCACTGCGCGATCGTTTCGGTATAGTACAACGTTTAGAGTTTTACTCTGTAGAGGAGCTTTCTCAGATCGTCGCGCGGGCTGGGGATATTTTAAATGTTCCCGTAGATAGCGGTGGCGCAAGGGAAATAGCCTGTAGATCTCGAGGTACCCCCAGAATTGCCAATCGCTTATTGAGGCGGGTGCGAGATTATGCCGAGGTAAAAGGTGACGGCAAGGTGGTTGCTGAGATTGCAGATGCGGCTCTAAATATGCTCAATGTAGATAAAAGTGGTTTTGACCATTTGGATCGACGCCTGTTGCTTACCCTGATGGAGAAATTTGATGGCGGCCCCGCAGGCGTAGACAGCTTGGCGGCGGCCATCAGTGAAGAGCGCGGCACCATTGAAGATATGCTTGAGCCCTACCTGATTCAGCAGGGGTTTCTGATGCGCACTTCAAGGGGGCGCATGGCGACCCGTATGGCCTATGAGTATTTTGGCCTTAAAAGACCCAAGCGTTTTCAGGAACAGTTGGACGCCCTCGATGACTGATAGCTCGGATCCGTTTAGCTGTGCTATTAGGGTTTATGTCGAGGATACAGATGCCGGCGGCATTGTGTTTTATGCCAATTACCTAAGGTATATGGAAAGGGCGCGAACCGAATTGTTGCGCAGTCTCGGTTACAATAAGCCGGCGCTATTTGACGATTTGCAATTTGTGGTTCGGAAAGTTGAACTGCTATATCACCAGCCCGCAGTGCTGGATGATTTAATTGATGTAACTGCGGTGCTGACCAAGCTATCGCGAGTTAGTTTTGAAATGGAACAATGTATTTACAGGGATGGAGATCTTCTAGTGGAGGGTAAAGTGACAGTTGCCTGTATCGGCGCGCAACAGAAACGCCCAAAGGCGATTCCCGAGCCGATTCACAATGCTTTAAAAAATAGCACCCTAAAGAACCATCTTTGTTAAAACCGGAGTTTGAATAGTGAGTGAAGAAAACCTTTCGATACTGTCTTTAATTTTAAATGCAAGCCTGCTGGTGCAGCTGGTGATGGCCATATTATTGGTCGCTTCGGTTATTTCCTGGATTATGATTATTCAGCGGGGCCTATATTTGCGCAATGCTCAGGGTGATTTCAAAAATTTTGAAGACACCTTCTGGTCGGGAATTGATCTCAATAATCTCTACCAAGAGCTTGCGGAACTGGCCAAACAGGATGGTGTTGGCGACGGTATTGAGAATGTTTTTCGCGCTGGGTTTAGAGAATTTAAACGCCTGTCTCAAAGTGATAGGGCCGACCCAGATGCAGTGATGGAGGGTACAGATCGAGCCATGCGCGTCGCGCTGTCGAGGGAAGATGAGAAGCTCAGTGCCAATTTGCCGTTTTTGGCAAGTGTAGCCTCGGTCAGTCCCTATATAGGGTTATTTGGCACCGTGTGGGGTATTATGAATTCTTTTCGCGGTCTCGCTATGGTTCAGCAGGCGACACTGGCGACCGTTGCGCCCGGCATCTCTGAGGCGCTTATAGCCACGGCTATGGGGCTGTTTGCCGCTATACCTGCGGTTTTGGCCTATAATCGATACGCCGCGAAAGCAGAGGCAATGAACCTCAGTTATGAAACCTTTGCCGAGGAATTTTCCAGCATTCTGCACCGTCAGATTCACTCAGGTTAAATGACCTACAGAGGTAGCAGCGGTGAAAAGTAAACGAGCCAAACGCAAATTAGTCGCCGAGATTAATGTTGTACCCTACATAGATGTGACTCTGGTGCTGTTGGTGATTTTTATGAT
>JANXGQ010000077.1 GCA_024959305.1 Porticoccaceae bacterium
GATACCTCGCTCGCGCTCCTCCGGTGCATTATCGATCTGATCGAAGGCTTTCATTTCGCCCCCGTAAACCTCTGCACAGACTCGGGTCATTGCTGCTGTCAATGTCGTCTTGCCATGGTCAACGTGACCAATCGTACCTACGTTGACGTGCGGCTTCTTTCTTTCAAATTTTTCTTTTGCCATCTCAGAGTCTCCTCAACAGGGCGTATCACTAGAACTTAAATTTTGTCGTCACTGCCGCTATTAATAAAGCATTAGCGCGTAATGGACGCCATCTTATACTGCGCATTCCCAGAGTCAACGCCCTAAGCTGTAAAAAATCCATTTTTTTATCAAAAAACCTATTTTTGGTGCAGATTTCCATTGATTTTCTAAAAAATGCCGCCCAAAAATGTCTATTATTGGGCAGTTTGATAAATTTCCTGCACAAATATTGATTTTTTTGTGCGTACTGATGCCAATATCCTGTATACTCGCGCGCGTTTTTATACCCTATAAATTAGCCTTAGATAGCCGAGTGATAAAATGACAGACTTATCTCATTACCGAAATATTGGCATCTTCGCCCACGTTGATGCGGGCAAGACCACCACCACAGAAAGAATACTCAAACTCACGGGTAAAATTCACAAAACCGGTGAGGTACATGATGGCGCAGCCACTACCGACTTTATGGAACAGGAGCAGGAGCGCGGCATCACCATTCAATCGGCGGCCACCACCTGTTTTTGGGATGACCACCGGCTGAATATTATCGATACTCCCGGACACGTTGATTTTACCGTTGAAGTATACCGCTCACTGAAAGTTCTGGATGGCGGTGTCGGTGTATTCTGCGGCTCAGGAGGTGTTGAGCCCCAATCAGAGACCAACTGGCGCTATGCCAACGATTCAGAAGTTGCGCGAATTATCTTAGTCAATAAGCTCGATCGCATGGGCGCTGACTTCTACCGTGTGGTGGACCAAGTTAAGAAAGTGCTAGGGGCCAACCCATTGGTTATGACTCTGCCTATTGGCCGCGAAGATGACTTTGTCGGCGTGGTCGATGTACTGACCAAGAAAGCCTATGTTTGGGATGACAGTGGTCTGCCTGAGAATTATGAAGTCACAGATGTCCCCGCCGATATGGCCGATGATCTCGAGAAGTACCATGAGCAGTTGATCGAAACAGCCGTAGAACAGGATGATGATTTGATGATGGCCTATATGGAAGGCGAAGAAGTGTCGATTGAAGACCTGAAGCGCTGCATCCGCAAAGGCACCATTGCACTGGATTTCTTCCCCACCTACTGTGGTTCGGCATTTAAAAACAAAGGTGTACAGCTAATTCTGAACGCCGTTGTAGACTACTTGCCAAGCCCCACCGAGGTAGATCCTCAACCTCTTACTGACGAATCTGGCGAAGATACCGGCGAAGTGGCAACAGTCTCCGTGGATGAGCCTCTGCGCGCATTAGCATTTAAGATTATGGATGACCGTTTTGGTGCGCTTACCTTTGTACGCATCTATTCCGGCGTTTTAAATAAAGGTGACACCATACTCAACTCGGCCACCGGCAAGACTGAGCGTATTGGCCGCATGGTTGAAATGCATGCCGATGATCGCAATGAGATCAGCACAGCTCAGGCTGGCGATATTATCGCCATTGTGGGTATGAAAAATGTGCAGACTGGTCATACTCTCTGTAGCCCGAAAAACCCCTGCACCCTCGAGCCAATGATTTTCCCAGATCCGGTTATCTCTATCGCAGTGAGCCCGAAAGATAAAGGCGGCTCTGAGAAAATGGGTGTCGCTCTCGGTAAGATGATTGCCGAGGATCCTTCGTTCCGCGTTGAAACAGATCAAGATAGCGGCGAAACCATCCTTAAAGGTATGGGTGAATTACATTTGGATATTAAAGTGGATATCCTTAAGCGAACCTATGGTGTAGAGCTAGACGTAGGTCAGCCACAGGTGGCCTATCGCGAAACTATCACTATGCCGATTGAGGACAGTTACACACACAAGAAGCAGTCTGGTGGTTCCGGTCAATTCGGTAAGATCGATTACCATATTCGTCCTGGCGAAACCGGCTCTGGCTTTACTTTCTCCTCAACCGTTGTCGGTGGTAATGTTCCTAAGGAATTCTTCCCAGCAATTGAAAAAGGCTTTGCGCGCATGCTCGAAGAAGGCCCTCTGGCCGGCTACCCGGTGCTGGATGTAGAGGTAGAACTGTTTGATGGTGGCTTCCACGCCGTTGACTCCTCCGCAGTTGCTTTTGAGATTGCAGCCAAGGGCGCCTATCGTCAGTCTATGCCAAAAGCTGGGCCGCAGATTATTGAGCCCATTATGAAGGTGGATGTATATACTCCAGATGATCATGTGGGCGATGTGATAGGTGATTTAAACCGTCGTCGCGGCATGATTAAAGATCAGGAGCCAGGGGTAACCGGTGTGCGCGTTAAAGCCGATGTGCCTCTTTCAGAGATGTTTGGCTATATAGGTCACTTGCGCACCATGACCTCAGGCCGAGGACAGTTCTCTATGGAATTCTCCCATTACCTGCCCTGTCCGCAAAATATTGCTGAAGAGGTTATTGTTGAAGCTAAGGCACGTAAAGACGCCAAATAGCAGCCAACTCTATCCGACACACAAAAACCCCGCTATCACTAGCGGGGTTTTTTATTGCCTGATATAAGGCAAATGCCTTAAAAGGTGGTGACAAAATAGGCTGATTACCCCATATTTTTCGAGATAATTCTCTCGGCAACATTCTTTGGCGCCTCTGCATATTTATCAAACTCCATGGTAAAGGTGGCGCGTCCCTGAGTGGCCGATCGCAGATCAGTCGCATAACCGAACATTTCCGCCAGCGGCACTTCAGCATTGACCACCTTGCCAGATACATTTTCATCCATACCATGGATAATGCCGCGACGGCGATTGAGATCACCCACCACATCACCCATATTCTCCTCAGGGGTTACTACCTCAACCGCCATCATGGGCTCTAGCAGAACCGCACCGCCGACCTTAGAAAGCTGCCTAGTGGCCATAGAGGCGGCAATTTTAAAGGCTATTTCAGAGGAATCTACATCGTGAAAAGAGCCGTCGTACAGTGTGGCCTTAACGCCCAGCAATGGATAGCCCGCAAGCACACCATTCTGCATCTGCTCCTCAATGCCTTTAGAAACTGCGGGAATAAATTCCCGCGGCACCGAACCGCCGACAATCTCGTTAATAAACTCCAGCCCCTCGGCCCCAGCATCTTCAGCGGGCTCAAATTTAAGCCAAACATGACCATACTGGCCACGACCACCAGACTGACGAATAAATTTACCTTCAATCTCGCAGCTGTTGCGAATGGTCTCTCGGTAGGCCACCTGAGGCTTACCTATATTGGCCTCGACATCAAACTCGCGACGCATACGGTCCACCAAAATATCAAGGTGCAGCTCTCCCATGCCTGAAATAATGGTCTGCCCACTCTCTTCATCAGTTTTGACTCTGAAGGAGGGGTCCTCTTGCGCCAACTTGCCCAATGCGACACCCATTTTTTCTTGATCAGCTTTTGATCTGGGCTCCACCGCCACCGAAATCACCGGCTCGGGAAACTCCATGCGCTCCAGTACTATTTTGCCATTCTCTGCGCACAGGGTATCCCCGGTGGTCACATCCTTAAGGCCAATAGCCGCCACAATATCGCCCGCCAACACCTCTTTGACTTCCTCGCGACTGTTGGAATGCATCTGCACCATACGACCAACCCGTTCTTTCTTCATTTTGACCGAATTGTAAACAGCGGTCCCGCTCTCCAGGGTACCAGAATACACACGCATAAAGGTCAGGGTACCCACAAATGGATCTGTTGCGATCTTAAATGCCAAGGCTGCAAATGGCGCTTTATCATCAGCATCGCGAACACCGCGCTCTCCATTGTCTAAATCGCCTTCAATAGGCTTAACTTCGGTGGGTGAGGGAAGATACTCAACCACCGCGTCCAACATAGCCTGAACGCCTTTATTCTTAAAGGCAGAACCGCCCAACACTGGGACGATTTCATTGGCCACTGTACGCAGTCGAATACCCTGCTTGATCTCTTCTTCAGTGAGCACTTCCCCTTCGAGATATTTGTCCATCAATTCTTCATTGGCCTCAGCGGCGCTCTCCGCCAAATACTCGTGCATCTCTGTACACTGATCCAGCATATCCTCTGGTATATCACAATACTCGAAGGTCATGCCCTGATCGGCTTCGCTCCACAGTATGGCTTTCATCTTGACCAGATCTACAACGCCTTTGAAATCCTCTTCAGAACCTATGGTCATCTGCAAAGGTACGGCATTAGCCCCCAGACGGGTACCTAACTGGCTGACCACCTTTTTAAAGTCCGCACCGGCTCGGTCCATCTTATTGACAAAGACCATACGCGGCACTTCATACTTGTTGGCCTGCCGCCAGACTGTCTCAGTCTGCGGCTGTACCCCAGAGGAACCACATAGTACAACCACGGCAGCATCCAGCACCCGTAGCGACCGCTCCACCTCAATGGTAAAGTCCACGTGCCCAGGGGTATCGATAATATTGATTCGGTGATCGGGAAACTGTGCATTCATACCGCGCCAAAAACAGGTGGTGGCAGCGGAGGTAATGGTAATACCGCGCTCCTGCTCTTGCTCCATCCAGTCCATAGTGGCGGCACCATCGTGAACCTCACCTATCTTGTGGGATAGTCCAGTATAAAAAAGAACTCGCTCAGTGGTGGTGGTTTTCCCCGCATCCACATGAGCGCAGATACCAATATTTCGATAGCGACTAATGGGTGTTTTGCGTGCCACAATTTCTCCTCATTTAAAAGCGCAAAAAGGCGGCTACAAGAGCCGCCTTTTTGCGAACAGAATTACATGTAGTAACTGTTTTAGAAACGGAAGTGCGAGAACGCCTTGTTGGCTTCAGCCATGCGATGCACATCTTCACGCTTCTTAACCGCCCCACCTTTACCTTGAACTGCATCAATCAGCTCTCCAGCAAGCCGCTGAGGCATGGATTTTTCACCGCGCGCTCGAGCGTGGTCAACTAACCAGCGCATTGCCAACGCAGTTCGCCGCGATGGACGCACTTCAACTGGCACCTGATAGGTGGCACCACCGACTCGGCGAGCTTTTACCTCTACCAACGGTGACACATTGTCTAAGGCTTCTTGGAACACTTCCACAGGATCTTTTTTGAGACGCTGTTCAACAACTTCAAGCGCTCCATATACAATCCGCTCAGCGACAGATTTCTTACCGCTGACCATTACGTGGTTCATAAATTTCGCTAATGTAACATTGCCGAACTTAGGATCTGGCAATATTTCACGCTTTGCTACTACTCTTCTTCTTGGCATCGTTTTGCCCTTCTCTTCAGGTTTGCCTAGGAATCTAACCTAGCCTTACTCAATTGTTTTACCGAAATTACGCTTAGGCTTAGCCCTTGGGTCGCTTGGTACCGTACTTAGAACGTCGTTTAGTACGGCCATTGACACCGGCTGTATCCAATGTGCCTCGCACCGTATGGTAGCGAACACCTGGAAGGTCTTTTACACGACCGCCACGAATTAGCACAACACTGTGTTCTTGTAAGTTGTGTCCTTCACCACCAATGTAAGAGGTTACCTCAAATCCACTGGTTAAACGAACACGACAAACTTTACGCAACGCAGAGTTTGGCTTCTTCGGAGTTGTTGTGTAAACACGAGTACATACACCACGCCGCTGCGGACAGGCCTGTAGTGCGGGAACATCGCTTTTACTTACCTTGCGTTTTCTCGGCTTACGAACCAACTGGTTGATCGTTGCCATGCAATTTTTCTCCAAATCTAAAAGTTACCTTCTTGTCGAAGGCGTTAACCCTTTTCAACCCAGCTTATGTTGACAGCCGAGCTTAAACGGGAGCGGCATTCTAAATACCGCTTCATCAGGAGTCAAGCGCACATCCAGTTACATTTCATTAACCTGTCGAACTTAGGCTAAATCCATTAAATATGCGCCAATATCCCCTATTCTTCAGTTACATCTGCGCTTAGCGCTTCGCTTAGTGCAGCTTCCACATCCGCAGCAGTCATCGCCACATCTTCCTCGGTCAAGCGATCCTTGCGGCGCTGTGCATGGTAGGACAACCCAGTACCTGCTGGAATTAAACGACCTACAACAACATTTTCTTTCAGACCGCGCAGCGAATCCGCCTTGCCGGTAACAGCAGCTTCGGTAAGCACTCGCGTGGTCTCCTGGAAGGATGCCGCGGAGATAAAGCTGTCGGTGGCCAGTGAGGCTTTGGTGATACCCAACAGTTGGCGTTCAAATTTAGCCGGCTGAAGACCTTCTTGACGCAGGCGCTCATTCTCTTCAAGCACCTTTCGATACCCAACCTGTTCGCCACGAATCAGCGTTGAATCACCCATATCGGTGATTTCCACCTTGCGCAACATCTGACGAGTGATGGTTTCAACATGCTTATCGTTAATCTTCACACCCTGCAGTCGGTATACATCCTGAATTTCGTTAACTATATATTTAGCCAGCTCACTGATGCCTTTAAGACGCAAGATATCATGCGGGGTAGGTGGGCCATCTGAAATTACCTCGCCTTTTTCAACATGCTCTCCTTCAAAAACGCCCAGTTGACGCCATTTAGGAATTAACTCTTCATAGTGCATCTTACCATTCGGCAATGGCTGTCCATCGTCCGGCGTGATAATCAAACGCAGTTTGCCTTTGGTTTCCTTACCCAGGGTAACCGTACCTGTGATCTCTGCCAGAATCGCCGGATCTTTGGGCTTGCGCGCTTCAAACAAATCGGCAACCCGAGGCAGACCCCCTGTAATATCTTTAGTACCGCCAGATTCCTGAGGAATTCGAGCAATAATCTGTCCAATATCAATGGTATCGCCATCCACCACATTGATGCTTGCATTGGCAGGCAGTGGATAATGAGCAGGCACTGTAGAATTCGGGAAGATTAACTCCTTGCCCTTCTTATCAGTCAACGTAATCATCGGCTTGAGCTCTTTACCCGCCGCTGGACGCTCGTTGGGATCAATAATTGAAATACTGGTCAATCCCGTCAAATCATCAGTTTGCTGACGAATACTGATTCCCTCTTCCATGCCAGAGAAGGCTACTTTACCAGCCACCTCGGACACGATCGGATGGGTGTGTGGATCCCAGTTGGCAACCACATCTCCAGCGGCAACTTTTGCGGCATCCTTCACTTTGATCACCGCACCATAGGGCAGCTTGTAGCGCTCGCGCTCACGGCCGTTATTGTCGGCAACCGCAAGTTCGCCAGAGCGAGAAACCGCCACCAGATGACCCTCTTTGTTCTCAACAGTCTTCAGATTGAGCAGTCGAACAACACCCTCCTGCTTAACCTTAATGCTATCAACTGCTGATGCACGAGATGCTGCACCCCCAATATGGAATGTACGCATGGTTAGCTGGGTTCCGGGCTCACCGATTGACTGCGCGGCAATTACGCCTACAGCTTCACCCTGATTAACGCGATGGCCGCGCGCAAGATCGCGCCCATAACAGGCGGAACAGATACCATGAGTGACTTCACAGGTGATGGGAGAACGCACCATCACTTCGTCTATACCCATTTTTTCAATACGCACCACCCACTGCTCATCAACCATAGTGCCAGCTGGTACCGCAATTTCCTCGCCACCGGGCTTATTAACATCCTGAGCCACAATGCGACCTAGGATGCGATCACCCAGAGTTTCAATAATATCGCCACCCTCAATAACCGGTGCCATCAGTAGACCTTCAGTAGTACCACAATCAACTTCTGTGACTACCACATCCTGTGCTACATCTACCAAACGGCGTGTCAGGTAACCTGAGTTAGCCGTTTTCAGCGCCGTATCTGCAAGACCTTTTCGAGCACCGTGAGTAGAGATAAAGTACTGAAGTACACTTAGACCCTCACGGAAGTTCGCAGTAATTGGCGTCTCGATAATTGAGCCATCGGGTCGCGCCATCAGCCCTCGCATACCAGCCAACTGACGAATCTGGGCTGGCGAACCCCGAGCACCGGAGTCGGCCATAATAAACACCGAGTTAAAGGAATCCTGCTTCTCCTCTTCACCATCTCGATTAATTACAGGCTCGGAACTAATACCTTCCATCATCGACTTGGCCACGCGGTCATTGGCCTGAGACCAGATATCAATGACTTTGTTATATTTCTCGCCCTGAGTTACCAGACCCGATGAAAACTGGCTCTCTATCTCACGAACCTGTTCTTCAGCCGCATCAATAATTTCTTGCTTATTGTCTGGAATAACGAAATCGTCAACCCCAATTGAGGCCCCAGATTTGGTGGAGAAATCAAACCCTGTATACATCAGCTGATCAGCAAAAATTACCGTATCTTTCAGTCCAACCCGACGATAACACTCGTTGATAACCTGAGAAATAGCCTTTTTAACCATGGGCCTGTTGACCAGCTCGAATGGAAGCCCCGCCGGCACTACTTCCCAAAGCAGTGCACGCCCAATGGTGGTGTCTACGATCTTCCTCTCTTCGCTGCGCTCGCCAGTTGTCTCATCTATAAGCACTTCGATAATACGCACTTTGACTCGCGCCTGTAAATCAACCTTGCCAGAGTAGTAGGCACGGGAGACTTCGCGGCCATCGGCAAACACCATCCCCTCGCCACGGGCATTGACCCGGTGTCGAGTCATATAGTAAAGGCCTAAGACCACATCCTGAGAAGGCACAATAATTGGCTCACCGGATGCGGGCGACAAGATGTTATTGGTAGACATCATCAGCGCCCGTGATTCCATCTGCGCCTCAATGGTGAGAGGCACATGGACCGCCATCTGGTCACCATCGAAATCGGCGTTATAGGCTGCACAAACCAATGGGTGCAACTGAATCGCCTTACCCTCAATCAATACCGGCTCAAAGGCCTGAATGCCAAGACGGTGTAGTGTCGGTGCACGGTTGAGTAGCACTGGATGCTCTCGGATTACCTCATCTAGAATATCCCAGACCACTGCCTCTTCGCGCTCAACCATCTTTTTGGCAGCTTTAATTGTAGTCGCCAATCCGCGTAGCTCTAGCTTACTGAAGATAAAGGGCTTAAATAGTTCCAGTGCCATACGCTTTGGCAAACCACATTGATGCAGTCGCAACGTCGGACCTACCACGATTACCGAACGCCCTGAATAGTCAACTCGCTTACCGAGCAGATTCTGACGGAAGCGACCCTGCTTACCTTTAATCATATCAGCCAGTGATTTAAGCGGTCGCTTGTTGGAACCGGTAATTGCACGTCCGCGCCGGCCGTTGTCTAACAGCGCGTCCACAGATTCTTGAAGCATACGCTTCTCATTGCGCACAATAATATCTGGTGCACTCAGATCCAGCAGTCTCTTCAATCGATTGTTACGGTTGATAACCCGACGATAGAGATCATTGAGATCAGAGGTGGCAAAACGGCCGCCATCAAGAGGGACCAGCGGACGCAGATCTGGCGGCAACACGGGAAGTTCCTCAAGCACCATCCACTCTGGCTTGTTGCCAGAACCGTGGAAAGCCTCTAATAACTTAAGGCGCTTGGAGAACTTTTTAATTTTGGTCTCAGATTTGGTGTTGGGAATTTCCTCACGAATATCTGAAATTTCATCCTCGAGGTTAATTTCCTTCAACAGCGATTGGATCGCCTCTGCACCCATGGTGGCAACAAACTCGTCACCAAACTCTTCCAGGGCCTCAAAGTATTCTTCATCGGTAAGAAGCTGGCCCTTCTCCAAAGTGGTCATACCGGGATCTGTCACCACATAGGATTCGAAATAGAGCACGCGCTCTATTTCGCGCAATGTCATATCTAGCATTAAGCCGATACGCGAGGGCAGCGACTTTAAAAACCAGATATGGGCAACTGGACAGGCTAACTCAATATGCCCCATGCGTTCACGACGCACCTTGGTGAGGGTAACCTCTACACCACATTTCTCACACACAATACCGCGATGCTTCATGCGTTTGTACTTACCACACAAGCATTCGAAATCTTTAACTGGACCAAAAATTTTGGCGCAGAAAAGACCCTCCCTCTCGGGCTTGAAAGTACGGTAGTTAATGGTCTCGGGCTTTTTAACCTCACCAAATGACCACGAGCGGATCATTTCGGGTGATGCGAGACCAATTCGAATATTATCGAATTCTAAATTTTGTTCCTGCTGCTTGAGTAGATTGACTAAGTCTTTCAAGGCTTATCCTCCAGTGACTGAATGGGCCGAGACATCTACATGCCTCGGCGGTCAGTAAGCAATACTCTGCTTATTCGTTTTCCAACTCGACATTAATGCCGAGAGAGCGGATTTCTTTAACCAACACATTAAATGATTCAGGCATGCCTGGCTCCATGCGATGGTCGCCGTCCACGATGTTCTTATACATCTTGGTTCGACCGGCAACATCATCGGACTTGACGGTAAGCATCTCTTGCAGCGTATAAGCTGCACCGTACGCCTCGAGAGCCCAGACCTCCATCTCTCCAAATCGCTGGCCACCAAACTGCGCTTTACCACCCAACGGCTGCTGTGTAACCAGACTGTAGGAGCCCGTTGACCGCGCATGCATTTTGTCATCAACTAAATGGTTGAGTTTCAACATATACATATAGCCAACAGTTACGGGTCTATCAAATTTATCTCCCGTACGCCCGTCGTAAAGAATCGACTGGCCACTCTCCGGCAGATCCGCCAATACCAACATCTTCTTCAACTCAACTTCATTGGCACCATCGAATACTGGGGTAGCAATGGGTACGCCTTTGCGTAGGTTTTCCGCTAGCTCCAACACTTCAGAATCCTTTAGCTGCTTGAGATCGGTGCCGTACACCGTATCGCCAACATCATAAATTTCTTGAAGAAACTTGCGTATCTCGGCAATCTTCGCCTGCTCTTTAAGCATGGCGTCGATCTTCACACCCAAACCTCTGGCTGCCATACCCATATGGGTCTCTAAAACCTGTCCCACGTTCATTCGAGATGGAACACCCAATGGATTCAATACAATATCCACAGGTTCTCCATTCTCGTCATAGGGCATGTCTTCAACTGGCTTGATAACCGAAATTACACCTTTGTTACCATGTCGACCGGCCATCTTATCGCCGGGCTGGATACGCCGTTTAACCGCCAGATATACCTTGACGGTTTTCAACACACCAGGTGCAAGATCATCACCACTCTGGAGTTTGCCGCGCTTCTCTTCAAAGCGATCATCAAGATCAGTGCGCCGCTCAGAGAGTTGCGTCTGGGCAACGGCGATCTGTTCATTCAATTCCGCACTTCCCATGCGAATTGCAAACCAATCGTCCACTGTGTATTCAGACACTGCTTCAGCACTGAGCTCTGCACCTTTCTTAAGACCCTCAGCCTTGACAACTTTGGAGCCTTTGAGCGCTGCAAATAAGCGCCCGAGGGTGGCATTTTCAATGATGCGGTACTCGTCATTCAGATCTTTGCGATACTGATCCAATTCCGCTCGCTGAATATCCAGAGAACGCTGATCTTTTTCAAGGCCATCTCTGGTAAATACCTGAACATTGATCACCGTGCCCTTGATGCTGCTGGGTACGCGCAGAGACGTATCCTTAACATCAGAGGCCTTCTCACCAAAGATAGCACGCAATAGTTTTTCTTCTGGGGTCAACTGAGTTTCACCCTTAGGTGTTACCTTGCCCACCAGAATATCTCCGGCAACTACCTCAGCCCCTATATGGACAATCCCCGATTCATCTAACCGCCCCAGTGCTGCTTCACCCACATTGGGGATATCTGCCGTAACCTCTTCAGACCCCAACTTGGTATCACGAGCCACACAGGTGAGCTCCTGAATATGGATAGTGGTAAAGCGATCTTCCTGAACTACACGCTCAGAGATCAGAATAGAATCCTCAAAGTTGTAGCCATTCCAAGGCATAAACGCAATGCGCATATTCTGACCCAGCGCCAACTCACCAAGATCAACGGACGGCCCGTCGGCAAGTACATCACCGCGCGAAATGCTATCGCCCTGCTTAACAATCGGGCGTTGATTAATACAGGTGTTTTGGTTAGATCTGGTATATTTGGTCAAATTGTAAATATCCACACCAGCTTCGCCAGACTCTACTTCATCGTCACCGACTCTGACCACGATACGCCCAGAATCTACACTCTCGATAACGCCGCCTCGTCGAGCTACCTCACAGACACCTGAATCACTGGCCACTGTGCGCTCTATACCAGTTCCAACCAAGGGAGTCTCAGCTCTTAGTGTTGGCACTGCTTGACGCTGCATGTTAGAACCCATCAGTGCCCGGTTTGCATCATCGTGCTCTAGAAAAGGAATCAGCGAGGCCGCTACAGAAACCACCTGTCTGGGAGAGACATCCATATACTCGATTTCTTCTGGCGCCTTAACGGTAAATTCGTTGTGGTGACGAACTGCCACCACATCCTCTACAAACTGACCTTTGCTGTTTAGCTCGGCAGAGGCCTGTGCAATAACGTACTGGGACTCATTAATCGCAGACAGATATTCAATCTCAGAACTAACCTTGCCGCCAATTACCTTGCGATAAGGTGTCTCAATAAACCCGTAGCTGTTGGTGCGCGCATAGGTTGCCAGCGAATTAATCAAGCCGATATTTGGACCCTCTGGGGTCTCGATCGGACAGACGCGACCATAGTGAGTTGGATGTACATCGCGAACCTCGAATCCGGCCCGTTCGCGAGTAAGACCACCTGGCCCCAACGCGGAAACACGACGCTTGTGAGTCACCTCTGACAACGGATTGTTCTGATCCATAAATTGAGATAACTGACTGGAACCAAAGAATTCTTTGATGGCCGCCGCAACAGGCTTGGCATTGACCAGATCCTGAGGCATTAATTGCTCTGACTCCGCCACACCCAAACGCTCTTTTACAGCGCGCTCAACGCGCACCAGTCCGACACGGAACTGATTCTCAGCCATCTCGCCAACTGAACGAATGCGCCGATTACCCAGATGATCAATATCATCCACAGCGCCCTTACCATTACGAATTTGAATCAGTGTTTTGATGACATCGGCAATATCAGTGCCTGCACCGTACTGCTCTCGTAACTCCGCCGCCTCATCAGTCTTGAGATTCGAGAAATAACGCTGATCATAGAGAATACCAGCACCCTTCTCATCGCCACGATCTAGGCGACGGTTAAATTTCATACGCCCTACGGCTGACAGGTCATAGCGCTCAATATTGAAAAACAAATTAAAGAATAGGTTCTCTGCCGATTCCTTAGTTGGTGGCTCACCGGGACGCATCATGCGATAAATTTCAACCAGAGCCTCAAGCTGAGTTCTCGAGGGATCAGTGCGCAATGTATCAGAAATAAAAGAACCGCAATCGAGATCATTGGTGTACAGAGTTTCAATTTCTTTGATACCAGCTTCTGTCAGAAGCGTTAGATTTTCCTCTGTCAGCTCGGTGTTACACTCAAGCAATAACTCACCGGTTTTTGGGTCGGCAATATCTTTTGCCAGGGCGCGCCCCAACACATACTCACTGGTCACCTCAAGTGAAGTAACCTTGCCTTTGCCGAGCTCACGGATATGTCTTGCAGTAATACGACGTCCTTTCTCAACAACCACGTTGCCTTTCTTATCGACGATATCAAATACTGCAATTTCACCACGCAGACGCTCTGGATCAAGATCCAGGCTAAATGCATCCTTTTTAAAATGAAACACACTGGTATCGAAGAACATATCCAGAATTTCTTCGGAATTGTAGCCCAGCGCTCGAAGTAAGATGGTAACTGGCAACTTCCGACGGCGGTCAATGCGCACAAAGAGCAGATCTTTGGGGTCAAATTCAAAATCCAGCCAAGAGCCGCGGTAGGGAATCACCCGCGCCGTGTACAATAACTTACCCGACGAATGAGTTTTTCCTTTATCGTGATCAAAGATGACACCGGGCGCCCGGTGCAACTGGGAGACGATCACCCGCTCAGTACCATTGATAACAAAGGTACCGTTCTCGGTCATCAAAGGTATTTCGCCGAGATACACTTCCTGTTCACGGATATCTTTAATTGCTTTGTTGGTGGATTCTTTATCATAAATCACCAAACGGACCCGCACCCTCAGTGGCACGGAAAAAGTAACGCCGCGAAGCTTACACTCCACTACGTCAAAGGCGGGCTTGCCCAGAACGTAATCGACATACTCAAGGGCCGCATGGCCCGAGTAACCCACAATCGGGAAGATCGAATTGAGCGCAGCGTGCAAACCAGTGTTTTTGCGGTCTTCTAAAGCAACACCAGTCTGTGTGAAATTTTTATAGGAATCAAGTTGAATTGCCAGCAGGTAAGGCAAATCCATAACATCTGGCAACTTGCCAAAGCTCTTGCGGATACGTTTCTTCTCGGTGAAGGAGTAAGCCATCTATATTCCTCGGGACTGTTCTATTTCGGATTGGTGATCTCAAGTCCATTCTCGAGATCGCTCTGCTTATAAATTCCCATACCTACAAGCAAGAAAGGGCTGAAGGGAAAATCCCTTCAGCCCAGCCTGAAAAGTCAGGCAACCAGCTCAGCAAAATTATTTGAGCTCAGCTGTTGCGCCAGCCTCTTCCAGTTGCTTCTTAGCTTCCTCAGCATCGTCCTTAGAGGCAGCTTCTTTAATGACTGATGGAGCTCCATCAACCAACTCTTTAGCCTCTTTAAGTCCGAGACCGGTGATTGCGCGAACTGCTTTAATAACGCTAACCTTCTTGTCACCCATTGTAGCTAGAACAACGTCAAATTCGGTTTGCTCTACAGCTCCAGCGTCACCGTCACCAGCAGCTGGCGCTGCAGCTGCGGCTACTGCCGCCTGAGCAGATACGCCAAATTTTTCTTCCATTGCACTTACAAGCTCTACAACGTCCATTACGCTCATCTCAGCGATTGCGTTCAAAATATCTTCGTTTGAAAGGGCCATTTTGGGCCTCCTAAATTTATCTGTTTACCATGAAGACGCTTATGCGGCTTCCTGTTTTGTATCACGAACTGCAGCAACTACTCGGGCTGTCTTAGTTGGTATCTCGTTAAAGGTACGAACCAACTTAGTAACAGGCGCAAGAGTAACGCCAGCCAACATGCCAAGGGCCTGTTCAAGAGTAGGCAACTTAGCGAGAACATCGATCTGTTCACTAGCTAATAGTTGGCCACTGACTGATAGCGCTTTTACTTCAAATTCTTCGTTTTCTTTCGCGAAGTCTTTGAATAATCGCGCCGCCGCACCTGGATCTTCCATAGAGAAAGCAAATAATGATGGGCCGACTAAAACATCTTCTACGCATGCGTAGTCAGTGTCAGCGAATGCTCTTTTCGCCAAAGTATTGCGGACAACGCGCAATTGCACGTTCTCAGCACGCGCCTTGGCACGCAGAGCATTCATATCGGTTACATCGACGCCACGGGCGTCTGCTATCACCAAGGACAATGCCTGGGCGGCCGTCTCGCTTACTTCAGCAACAATTGCTTTCTTGTCATCGAGATTCAATGCCACGATAAATCTCCTCGATTTACCTAAATTAAAGCCGAGAAAACTCTCGACCACCAAGGTGAATACATACCAGAAAAATCTGGCTTGGGTTCACCGCCTGCGCAGGAAAACTGTCATCATAACAACAGCTTATTATTCCCTCGCGGGAACCTACGGTCTTTGACAGCCTGAGACTCAACATCGATCTCAGACCCCAAAGTCTGTACAGCAGCTCTCGCTGCTAAAATATCAAGCGCCCAAAGACGCCTGATCAATAATCAATCCCGGACCCATGGTTGAAGAAACCGTAATCTTCTTCACATAAATCCCTTTGGCAGAAGCTGGCTTGGCCTTGGCTAAATCAGCCATCAGCGCCTCAAGGTTCTGCACTAACGCCCCCGACTCAAAGGAAAGCACACCTATGCCGCCCTGAATTATGCCATTTTTATCGGCTCGGAAACGCACCTGACCCGCCTTTGCGTTCTTAACTGCGGTGGCTACATCTGGGGTTACAGTGCCGGACTTAGGATTTGGCATCAGCCCTCGGGGACCCAAAACCTTACCCAGCAAACCGACAACTCGCATAGCATCTGGTGCGGCAATCACCACGTCGAAGTTCATATTGCCGCCTTTAATCTCCTCCGCTAACTCGCCCATACCCACTAGCTCTGCGCCAGCAGCTTTGGCTGCTTCAGCAGCATCGCCCTGAGCGAAAACACAGACTCGGATATCCTTACCTGAACCGTTGGGAAGCGTGGTTGCTCCACGCACAACCTGATCAGATTTGCGGGAGTCAATGCCCAAATTAATTGCCACATCCACAGTTTCTGAAAACTTAACTGAAGAGATCTCTTTCAGGAGACTAAAAGCCTCCTCGGCCCGATAAACTTTACCCGGCTCAACTTTTTCATTAATCGCACGACGGCGTTTTGATAATTTGGCCACTTACACGCCCTCCGTTTCAATGCCCATTGAGCGCGCAGAACCGGCAATAGTGCGCACTGCCGCATCCATATCTGCCGCGGTCAAATCTGGCTCTTTGGTCTTAACAATTTCTTCTAGCTGAGCTCGAGTCACCACACCAACTTTTTCAGTGTTGGGGCGTCCTGAACCGCTCTTTAATCCAGCCGCCTTCTTCAGCAAAAACGACGCTGGCGGCGTTTTCATTTCGAAGGTGAAACTGCGATCCGCGTAGACAGTAATTATCACGGGAACAGGAGCACCTGGCTCGGTGCCCTGAGTCTGTGCATTGAACCCTTTACAGAATTCCATGATATTAACGCCGTGCTGACCCAGTGCTGGACCAACCGGTGGACTTGGATTTGCCTGACCTGCAGGCACTTGCAACTTAATATAGGCTGTTACTTTTTTAGCCATGTCTCTCTCCCATTATGGGTAATATCGCCTCCGGATCACCACTAAGTTTAGCGGCGCACCTTCTTCGGCTCCCCCGATAAGTCGGCAAAATTACCAACTTACCACCAAAAAATTTTATCAGGCCTTTTCTACCTGAGTAAACTCAAGCTCGACTGGAGTTGATCGACCAAAGATCGATACCGTAACGTGCAGCTTGCTTTTTTCATAGTCAACTTTCTCAACAGCCCCGTTGAAGTCGTTAAATGGCCCATCTGTTACCCGCACCATCTCACCCGGCTCAAACATAGTCTTGGGCCGCGGCGCCTCTTCTGAATCATGCACCCGCTGCAAGATAAGTTCGGCTTCCTTATCAGTGATCGGCGCCGGCTTGTCAGCCTTGCCACCGATAAAGCCCATCACCCGAGGCGTCTCTTTAACAAGATGCCAAGTATCGTCATCCAAATCCATCTGCACCAGCACATAGCCAGGAAAGAACATGCGCTCACTGGTGCGCTTTTGGCCGCTTTTCATCTCCACCACTTCTTCGGTGGGAACCAATATCTCACCAAATTTACTCTGCAATCCGTGCAACTCAACGCGATCGCCAATCGCCAAGGCTACTTTTTTCTCATAGCCCGAATAAGCATGCACCACATACCAACGCATCGACATTTAGCTCTCCTAGCCCATTATCAGTGAAGCAAACCAACTCAGCAGAGAATCAATACCCCACAGAACAAGCGCCATCAACAAGATCACAGCGACAACGATCAGGGTTGTCTGATTGCGCTCCTGTTTAGTCGGCCATACGACTTTGCGCCACTCAGTGCGCGCACCCACGGCGAGCTCAATAACCGCAGCTCCTTTTTCGGTGCGGGCAGCAATCAGACTCACAACAACCAATGCGGCAATCAGACCTATGGCCCGATAAAGTACCGATTCAGCCGAGTAGTACCAATTGCCATAGATAGCACCAGTCACCAAAGTAACAACAACCAACCATTTGAGCCAGTCAAGACGGAACTGCTTTTCTTCTTCTACAACACTCATTACGGATCTCTACCCTACGCTTTGTATGTGGCAGGCCAGGAGGGACTCGAACCCCCAACACCCGGTTTTGGAGACCGGTGCTCTACCAATTGAACTACTGGCCTACATTTACATTACCCTATCTGACAGCTAAGCCGAGACATCAATGATGCCTCGGCTACGCGCTTAAAACTGCTTAAAACTTACGCAATAATCTTGGCAACAACGCCAGCACCTACGGTGCGGCCACCTTCCCGAATCGCAAAGCGCAGTCCCTCTTCCATCGCAATCGGATGAATCAATTCTAC
>JANXGQ010000067.1 GCA_024959305.1 Porticoccaceae bacterium
CTAGTACGAGAGGACCGGAGTGGACGAACCCCTGGTGTTTGGGTTGTCATGCCAATGGCATTGCCCAGTAGCTACGTTCGGACGGGATAACCGCTGAAAGCATCTAAGCGGGAAGCCCCCTTCAAGATTAGGTTTCCCTGGGAGTTTAACTCCCCTGAAGGGCCGTTCAAGACTAGGACGTTGATAGGTTGGGTGTGGAAGCGCTGTGAGGCGTTGAGCTAACCAATACTAATTGCCCGTGAGGCTTGACCATATAACGCAAGCGAGACGTCGGACAGATAAGTGCGAAATGCACTCTGGCCATGAAAAAATTGTATTCAATAATTACCGACCTAATTTGTCGAATGTAGTCGTGCATTCTCAGCCAGTAGAAGGAGATCCTTCGCTGCGCTCTGGATGGTATACATCACTGCGTTCTTCATACCAGTTTGCCTGATAACCATAGAGAACTAGAACCACCTGATCCCATATCGAACTCAGCAGTGAAATGGTTCATCGCCGATGGTAGTGTGGGGTTTCCCCATGTGAGAGTAGGTCATTGTCAGGCTTCTAAAATCAAAAATCCCAGTTGCGCAAGCGGCTGGGATTTTTTTTATTGTTTGGCGCCAAATAATTCACTATTGAATAAATCAGCCGCCCAGCCTATGATTGGCTGTAAATCAATACACTATTGAATAAATCGGCTGCTCAGCACTGGTTGGTAGCAGTTAAAGAAGGATTGTATTGTGGCAAACAAAAAATTATCAGATCGGAATAATGTAAATTTTATCAAAGGTTGGCTGCCGCGTTGTAGAGCTTTAACTTTTATTGTTGTAGCCCTATTGGTGGGCAATCTGTGGGGGTTTACTACGGATAAGGAATCTACGATAGATGGCGATTTGACCCTTAATGGTGTAGTAAAGAAAACAGGATGTAAGAGCGGCTATAGTCTATCTGGCAGTCTATGTATTGGTAGCAGCCAAAGTAGTGAGGCGATGTATGAGGCCATAGATTCATGTGGGGATCTGCATGCAAGAGTATGCACCATGCAGGATATGGTTTATGCATGTCAGAATGGTTATACCGACGGGGAGCTGCTAGAAAGCGGCAGGGGGCCATGGAGATCCCAAATCATACAGATGCTGTTATTAAAAACATAAACAGCTATCAATTAGATAGTGCTACTTAGATAAGTTATTCCGTTAACAGAACCGCCTAATCTCATCCCAAACTCAGTAGTAAAAGGGTTCGTCGCCGATGGTGTGGGGCCTCCCCCTATAAGAGTGGGCTATTGTCAGGCTTCTAAAATCAAAAATAACCATGACAGGTTGGGCAGGGCATAATGGTCTCTTCTCGGGTTCTACAAAAAGGCCGATTTTATGGAATACCTTTTTTATCTCAGTGTTGGCGCTATTGCCGGTCTTATCAGTGGTCTATTTGGCCTAGGTGGCGGTGCAGTCATTGTGCCCCTGCTGATCTTTGCATTTTCAGCGCGGGGAATCTCCACCGAGGTGGCTACACATCTGGCTATTGGCACCTCGCTGGCGACTATTATTTTTACCGCCCTCAGTTCCATTTACACCCATCATCAGAAAAATGGCATCCGCTGGGATCTAGTTAAAACCATGGCTCCCGGCATTCTGTTGGGCGCATGGCTTGGAGGGCTTTTTGCCGTATCCCTGCAAGCCGTAATACTGCAACTATTATTTGGCGGCTTTATGGTTTTGGTCGCCTTGCAGGTACTAATTTACCAGCCTAAAGTAGGTATAAAGCCCATGCCGAGAGCAGTCGCAATGGGGCTTGTCGGAAGTGCTATAGGTAGCATATCTGCACTATTTGGGATTGGCGGCGGCACCCTAACCACTCCATTTTTAACCTTTTTTGGCATTGGGATACATCAGGCGGTGGGAACCGCCGCCGCCTGTGGATTGCCCATTGCACTGACGGCAACCTATGTCTACGCCACTGCAAATATAACTGCTGCAAATCTGCCTGCTGGCAGTCTGGGCTACGTATTTGTGCCCGCTTGGTTGGGGATTATCCTCGCCAGCTTACCCTGTGCTCGACTGGGCGCTTTGTTGGCACATAGAGTTGATGGGCGACAGTTGCGGACTTGCTTCGGCTGGCTGCTAATGGCTCTAGGTATCAGGTTTATTTGGATAAATATCAGCGCGTAGCGCATACTCGACGGACGTGCTTTAATTAAGTGCAGAGACAAATAGCAGCGAACGATTTAGAATCACTAACCCAGTTATATTGTCGGCTTTTTGGGGAAACGCACATTCAATACAAAATCCTAGAAATACTCAAAGACGCTCAATTTCACTCCGGCGAAAGCTTGGGTAAGGCATTGGGCGTCAGTCGCGCCGCAGTTTGGAAACAGTTGCAGAAACTGGAAGCCATTGGTTTGCAGTTAGAATCTATCAAAGGCAAAGGCTATCGTGTTGCAGAGGATTTTGAGCTTTTGGATCATACACAGATAACTTCCCAGCTTAGTAATCCAGCACAGCAACAGTTGCATCAGCTACAAATACATCAAAGCCTAGATTCCACCAACAGACAGGCCAACCTAGCCATCCAGAAATCCAAGCAGGAAAGTGCCACAGGTACGGTTATTTTATCTGAATACCAGACCGCAGGCCGTGGTCGGCGCGGCAAGTATTGGATCAGTCCCTTCGCCTCAAATATCTACCTGTCGATAGTTTGGGATTTTGAGAAAGGTGCCACTGCACTGCAGGGGTTAAGCCTTGGCATGGGTGTAGCAGTAAGCCGAGCGCTTAGGCAGCTGGGTGTCGAAGCGGTGCAGCTCAAATGGCCCAATGATATCTACGTCAACAACAAAAAACTCGGCGGTATCCTCCTAGAAATGATTGGCGACCCTGCCGGTCATTGCAGCGTCATTATTGGTATAGGCATCAATCATGCCATGCCGGCTAAAAGCGGGCGCGATATTGACCAAGATTGGACTGATCTAAGATCTATATTGTCTCAACCTATCTCTCGAAATCAGTTGGTAGCACTCATAATCAATCAAAGCTTTGACGTACTAGCCGACTATCAAGAGCAGGGGTTCGCATCCTATCGAGATGAGTGGCAGGCAAGTGACGCATTTCGAGGCAAACAGGCCACAGTCACCACGGCAAAACAGTCCACCACAGGTACGCTTGTGGGTGTAGATAATTTTGGTGCCCTGCAAATGCAACTCAAAAATGGTGAAATAAGTAGCTTTATTGGAGGAGAGCTCAGCCTTCGATTAGTAGACTAAATATTCATTATTCATTACCAATATGTGACAGAATCCACAAAAATATTTACCCTTGTGCTATTGTTTTATATGTAGATGGGGATTTTCTCACCTTTTGGCTCGGTCGTGAAAACAGTGGTGAGTGGAAGACTGGCCCCAAATATATTCAAAGTTTAATTACCAAAGGAGTGTCAGAAATCACAACTTCTAGAATTCTTGATAACTTGAATCGATGCGAATTTCTTGGTTGCTTGGAATCGTCGCGTCTCTATAAATGGTTTGAGTTGGTGGCTTGCGCGCGCAATTAGTTATCTTAACTTCCCTGTAGCTGGGCGTGTGCAAAAGCGCGAATAGGGCTCTTGGAACTGTGGAAAGAACACAGGAAGTGTTTAAAACAGTATGGTTAGTTCTGAATGAATTGGCAGAGATGGCGCCACCAACATAAAAGTTGATGGAAGTACGTTATTGCCTATTTAAGGGTAGGCGGTAAGTGAAATATTCCAGGGAAGGGGAACTTATTATGAAGGGTGGTTGTACTTTATTGTCGCGGCTTGCGATTGGTTAGTGCAGGATTGTTGCTGCTAATTTCTGCTATTGCCTATGCGGATATAACAATCGTGTCTGGCGAGACTGTTACCCTCAGTGACTCCGAAATTATCGGCGTAGACGGTGATCTAACCATCACTGGCGCGCACAACGGCGCTAGTTCTGCCCAGATTCGGGTGACTGAGAATTGGAGCAAGACGGGTACTTTTACCCATAATGGTGCTGCTGTCTACTTAACCGGCTCTGGCACTACTTCAGGGGGTGTCGACGCCCGAATAGATAAGTGCAAGGCAGAAAGTGGTTATCTTGCATCGATCGGAGAGCTAATAAACATATTTAGGAGTAGAGCCACTTTCCCTGTGAAAAGCGGGCTTACTTGGCCGTCGGACAGCGATATGAATCATGTGGTCAGTGCTAGCCCATCAATAAATACGGATCATAATGGTATTAGTGGTAATTGGGGTATAAGATTCCACGACTCTGGTAGTCGTTATCCGGCCGCGGGCTATAGTGACACTACAGATGGATTTGTATGCTTAGGTCCGATTTATTATTCTAACTAGTAGATCAAGGGCACCCATTAATTAGTGCAATCGGTTTTGCGAATAAAGGATCTCCATTAGCACTGAGTCTTAAGGTCTTATTCCTTAGCGCAAATCCGCTACCATCTAGGTCAGTGACTAAAAATAGCGTAAGATAGCAGCCTGCTCTAGGGTACTAAGTAAGTATGATTCTGGATATTGATATAGGCAACAGCCGAATTAAATGGCGGCTGGTGGATAATGGCAAACCTGTGGCGACGGGTAGCCAGGCGACATCGGCGGTGGCGGCAGGAGAGCCCTTTGAGTTGCTGGGGGTAACTGCTGTCGACGAGGCTCGCGCAGCTTCTGTGGCTGACTCAGCTGTGACTGCGGCTCTTCAGTGTCAGCTAGCCGATAGATTTTCTGTGGTTCTAAAAATGGCGTTGGTGACCCGCAGTGCTGGGGGCGTAACCTGTGCCTACGAGGATACGCAAAAGCTGGGTGTGGATCGCTGGCTGGCAGTGGTTGCCGCCTATGGACAGTTTAAGGAGGCGCTATTGGTGGTGGATGTCGGGAGCGCTATTACTATGGATTTGCTGGGTCCTCAGGGTGGGCATCTGGGCGGCTATATTATTCCCGGTCTGCGGCTTATGCGCGATGCCCTGTGGCGCGATACTAGCGAGGTCAAGGTGGCCGGTAGTGACTGCCAAGATTTATTGCTTCCCGGCAAAGATTCACAGCAGGCGGTCAATAGGGGCTGTTTGCTGGCGGCGGCGGCCGCTGTTGAGAAATTAGCATCCCAGTATCCAGTGCGTATTGTAGTCACCGGCGGTGATGCGCAGCCTCTTATAGAGGCTCTTAGTCTCAGGGTATTGCATTGTCCGGATTTGGTCCTAGACGGGCTATCAGTTGACACAATTAGTTTTATAGATACAGGCTCTTAGCTGCTTATAAACTGGGTGTATTTTGGTGGTGCGACGGCGATATTGAGTTGGTTGATCTGGTGGTCTAGATAGCAGAGTGGCGTTATGTAGACGTTGGATATCTGTCCTTTCGAAAAAAAACCAAAAAGAACCCACATATAAGGTTGCTAATAACCATCAGTTTCTCTAAAATCGCGCTCCGCCTTTGAGATGCTGGCGTAGCTCAGTTGGTAGAGCAGCTGACTTGTAATCAGCCGGTCGGGGGTTCGACTCCTCTCGCCAGCTCCATTTCTCTGGCCAAATTGCTGATTTTGTTAGCTTTTTGTTGACATTAGGCGCGTATGGAAAGAGAATACGCGGCCTTTTTTGGCTCTGCTGTCGGACGAAAATGTAGTCCAAGGCACTGTGGGCTCGAAATTTGGGCGTCAAAAAAGTTGCCCTGTTGCTTTAATCTGCCGAAGAAAATGGCAGAGTCGGCGGCTTAAATAGAGGCTTTTAAAGCAAAGCTGGAATAACTATAGGCGGGATTCCCGAGCGGCCAAAGGGATCAGACTGTAAATCTGACGCGAAAGCTTCGGTGGTTCGAATCCACCTCCCGCCACCAGATTTGGCCTGCTGGTGTACTGAGCATTGAGGCTGTTGGTTAGAGGCGCTGGATAGCCTGATAACAGATTGATTTGAGCAGGCGCTGGTTGAGTTGGTTGGTTATGCGGGCATAGTTTAATGGTAGAACCTCAGCCTTCCAAGCTGATGATGCGGGTTCGATTCCCGCTGCCCGCTCCAAGAGTTGCTAGAGGTATGTGCTCATATAGCTCAGTTGGTAGAGCACTTCCTTGGTAAGGAAGAGGTCACCGGTTCAAATCCGGTTATGAGCTCCAAATTTGAGTTTAAAGCCTAACCGCTTTAACAATTTTAAAAAAAGTAGTTTAACCCAAGTAATAAAGTAATCGGTTGTAGAGTCAGATGACTCGCCGGTGTCCCCGTTAGGAGATGGTGAGATGGCAAAAGAAAAATTTGAAAGAAAGAAGCCGCACGTCAACGTAGGTACCATTGGTCACGTTGATCATGGCAAGACGACATTGACAGCAGCAATGACCCGAGTCTGTGCAGAGGTTTACGGGGGCGAAATGAAAGCCTTCGATCAGATCGATAATGCACCGGAGGAGCGCGAGCGAGGTATC
>JANXGQ010000008.1 GCA_024959305.1 Porticoccaceae bacterium
AACCTGTGGTAGTACTATCGTCAGAGTTGTAGGTAATCACTACCTCTTCCTGTGTACCATCCTCTGATTTAGTACTAGCAGATACATAAACCAATTGCTGCTGCGAGCCACTTAAACCGGGAATAGATACAACTGACTCAGCTGATCCACCACCAGTACTTGCGTACTGCGTAGTATCTTCCAAACTGTAGGCAACACCATCGCTAATATCGGCACTATCGTCTGCTATTGCTGTGTAGATAACTGGATTTTCACCAGCATTATCATAAACAACTGCTTGATCGCGAGAGACTATGGTTGGCGCCGCTTCATCTAGATTACCAATATCCAGAGTCACTGCCTGCTCTGACTGTTGAACTGCATCTGAAGCCACTACAGTAAAGCTATAGCTAGACTGAGCTTCATGGTTAGGATCAACATTTAGGGTTACTGCACCCGTATTGGCATCAATACTTAGAGCAGAATCGCTACCCTCAGCGAAACCAAAGGTTACACCACTGCTAACATCAGCACCGTCAGCTGCAGTCGCCGTATAAATAACCTGACCCGCACCACTATTCTCTTCAATAAGATTAGCCACGGAACCTGAAGTAATGCTAGGCGCGATTTCATCTGCGTCACTAATATCCAAGGTAACTGCTTGCTGAGAACTGTTATTGGCAGAATCGGTCGCCACAACGGTAAAGCTATAGCTAGACTGAGCTTCATAATTAGGATCTGCATTAAGCGTCACTTCTCCCGAATTAGCATCAATACTTAGAGCCGAATCACTACCAACCGCTAGACTGTAGGTAGCTACACCATCATCTGAAGTCGCGGTGTAGATAACCTGCCCTGTACCACTGTTTTCATTAACAACATTGGCTACAGTGCCAGAGGTAATTGAAGGAGCAGCTTCATCAAGATCATTGATATCGAGAGAAACTTCCTTGCTGGAACTATTGCCAGCAGCATCCGTAGCTACCACTGTGAAGTTATATCCAGATTGAGCTTCGTAATCTGGATTGCCAACTAAAGTCACCTCGCCAGTACTGGCATTAATACCTAATGCAGAATCACTACCGTCAGCCAAGCTATAGATGGCTGAGTTATCATCTGATGTCGCAGTGTAAACAACCTGATTCTCACCACTGTTCTCATCTACAGCAGTAGCTGTATCTTCAGAAGTAATAGTGGGCGCAAAGCCTATCATATCAGTCACATTTACAATGACCGCTTGTTCACTAGACATACCAGCTTCATCAGTTGCTGTTACGGTGAAGCTGTACAGAGGTTGTGACTCATAATTAGGGTCTGTAGCTAGGGTAACCGCACCAGTAACCGGATCAATACTTAATGCACCATCACCAAGATACCTAGATTCAAGTACAGTACCTGTCAAATCATCCTCGTTGACTCTCACTCCTGATATCTCAAATCCAGCAGAGGTAACCCCAGATTCAAAATTAAAGTCCACCTCCAATATTGGTGTTTCACTCGCCAAATTAAATGCCGAAGGGAAGTACACATAAGAAACTATAATTTCACCACTTGCTTCAGCATTCAAACCAGCCATAAACGGACTTGATGGCGCAGAAATATTCTCTCCCGCAATATGCCCAATCTCAGCAGGGTTGTAACTTATGGATAAGTCCAGATTCTCAATGCCGTCTGGATAGTCATCCACTACTGAAGGATCAACCAATAATTGCAATGTTAACGTAATTGAACCATCAGCATTGTCAACAAATCGCCGCTCAATGGCCCCGACCTGCGAATGCAATACTGGATCTACCGACAGGCCATAAGTAACACCATCACTATAGTCCGCACTATCATCTGCATTAGCGGTGTAGATCACCTGACCCGCACCCATATTTTCTTCAATAGAGGCAGTGTCGCTGGAGATAATGGTAGGCGCAACCTCATCAAGATTGACAACTGACAGTGTGACTGCCTGAGGAGCACTTTCATTGCCCGCCGTATCGGTAGCAATCACTGTAAAGCTATATTGATCCTGAATCTCATAATCAGGATCTACAGTCAAGCTTACCTTGCCTGCTGCAGAGTCAATGCTAAGCGCCTCATCACTACCTGCAGCTAAAATAAAGCCAACCGTAGCATTGGCATCGGCATTATTATCCGCCGTCGCGGTGTAGATAACCTGATCGGCACCACTGTTTTCTTCCACAGACACACTGGCACCAGAAGTAACCACCAACGTATCATCAACATCTGTCACAGACAGGGTCACTGCCTGCTCGCTGGCATTGCCAGCCGCATCGGTGGCAATCACTGTAAAGTTGTATTGATCCTGTGTTTCATAGTTGGGATCTGTAGCTAGGGTCACCGCACCAGTATTCTCATCAATGCTAAGGGCAGCATCCTCTGACTCTGATGTAATACTCAGACTATGCCTCTGCCCATCAACATCAAAGCCAGCCGCACTACTACTTGTGGAGAAATTAATCGGCGAAGAACCCGTAGCATCTGCTGCTATATCAAAGGTAAATGTCGCCAGATCTGCAGGCACAGAACTAGGCCATTGGCCAAATAATGAAGCCCAAGCAAAATCTACATAGGTATCGGTGATGGCATCACCATCAAGATCACCGACATCGGCAGCTGGAGTAGCATCACCATCAATTTGATCCGCAGCCAAAACATCCACAACCTCATTCAAACTCAACGTCTGGCTATTATAGTGAACCCGCAAGCCCAACCCAGTTACTGTACTGTCGTCAGCGTTATAACTCACAACCACAGTAGCCTGAGTGCCATCCTCGGATACAGTACTTTCAGATACATACAGATGCTGGGTATTCGCAACCAATTCTGGAATAGAAATTACGGACTCTACAGACCCTGAACTAGATCCAGCGCTTGAGTAAGCCGTAGTATCAACCATGTCATAGCTAACACCGCCGCTAATATCGGCACTGTCATCTGAGGTCGCAGTGTAGACAATCTGACCTGCTCCGCTATTCTCAACCACAGAAGCACCATCTGCTGAAGTAATAGTAGGTGCAACCTCATCGAGATTGTTAACCGCCAGCGTCACTGCCTGTTGGCTGGCATTACCCACTGCATCAGTGGCAATAATCGTAAAGCTGTATTGGCTCTGAGTCTCATAGTCGGGATCTGCAGCTAAGCTTACCTCTGCTGTTGTAGCGTCAATGCTAAGGGCAGCATCACTACCCTCAGCCAGACTGTAGGTAGCCTCACCGTCGTCTGAGCTCGCCGTATAGATAACCTGTGCTGCACCATTATTTTCATCGACCGAAGCACTCTCGCTCGAAGTAATAACAGGCGCTCCCTCATCAAGGTTATTAACCGCTAGTGTCACTGCCTGCTGGCTGGCATTGCCCGCCGCGTCGGTTGCAATCACTGTAAAGCTGTATTGATCCTGCGCCTCATAGTTTGGATCTGCGGCCAAGGCAACCGCGCCAGTTGCCGCATCAATACTTAAGGCTACATCACTGTCTGCAGCCAAGCTAAAGCTAATGCCGCCGCTAATATCTCCACTATCATCCGCGGTCGCCGTGTAGATAACCTGTGCCGCACCGCTATTCTCATCGATAGCCGCCGCCACGTCGCCAGAGGTAATAGCGGGCACAACTTCATCGAGATTATTGATCTCTAGAATAACAGCCCGTGCTGCACTTTCATTGCCAGCAGCGTCGGTAGCAGTAACGTTAAAGTTATACTCAGACTGAGCCTCATAATCTGGGTCAGTGGCTAGGCTGACTGCACCGGTTGTGGCATCAATACTAAGCTGAGAGCTAACAGGCTCCGCTTCGGCACCAATCACCACATCATGGGATGGAGCATCAACATCAAAGCCAGCCGCATTACTACTTGTGGAGAAATTAATCCCCGACGAGCCTGTTGCGCCATCAGCAATATCAAATGTTAGGGTTACCAAGTCATGCTCGCCAGTACCTGGCCAACCGCCAAACAATGAGGCCCAAGCAAAATCGACATAGGTATCTGTAGAGGCATCGCCATCC
>JANXGQ010000062.1 GCA_024959305.1 Porticoccaceae bacterium
GGTCACTGAAACTGTGCTGTTATCATCGGATATGGTCATGGCGGTAATCTCAGGACCGGTCTGGTCATTCAAGGTAACGCTGTTGTTGCTCTGATCTTCCGCTGCCACGTTGCCGGAGCCGTCATAGACTGAATCCCTTTTGGGGTTTACCGTAAGGGTCTCGCCGCCGCTGGCTGTGCCAGCAAGGCTGAACCCAAGGGTAGCGGTATTGCCGCTGATCAAAATACTGGTGGCGGTATCCGCAGCTAATGTAGCCACCCCGCCGCTAAGAGAAAATACAAAGTCGCTTGTTTGAAGGGCGCTACCGCCAGAACTGGTGCCGTATACCCGTTCGCTAAAAGTGACCACAATGGTGCTGTTGTCTGCAGCCAATGACACACCCGTGATTAACGGTGCGGTTTTGTCCACCTCCCCTGCGGCATTATATTTGATAATGAATATCTCCCGGTTGCCTGTGCCATCAATATCCGTGATGCCGTCCCCATCCAGATCGGCGCTACCCTGGAAAAATCCGGTGGCATACACATTCCGATTTCCATCCACGGTGATAGCATTTCCATAGTCGCTGGAGCTGCCCCCAAGGCCTTTGGCCCAGTCGAAGGATCCATCACTGCCGTACTTACCCAGAAAGATATCGGTACTGCCGCCTGAGGTTAAATTATTTGTGCCGCTTCCCGGATCAAAGTCTGCCGTGCCGGAATAGGCTCCTGCCAGATGAATACTACCCAAACCGTCTACAGCCACAGCAGAAGCCCGGTCAGTACTGGTGCCGCCTAAAGATTTAGCAAAAGTCAGATCGCCACTTTTATTGAGCTTGATAAAGACCATATCATCACCGCCGCTTGAAGTGAGGCTGGCGCTGCCGCTGCCCGGATCGAAGTCGCCCGTACCTGAATAATAGCCTGAGATCACGGTGTTACCGATGGCATCCACATCGATACTCTGGCCGTAGTCGGAACCGCTGCCGCCGAAGGACTTGGCCCATACAAATCTGCCAGCATTATCAAATTTTGAAACGAAGATATCGTATTCCCCCACTGCTGTGAGGTTGGCGGTGCCACTGCCCGGATCAAAGTCTGCTGTACTGCTGTAGTTACCCGTGACATAGACATTGTTGCTACCATCTAAGTCCAGACTATAGGCATAGTCATCATCGCTGCCGCCGACTGAGAACCCACGTAAAAAAGTACCATCATTTTTATAGACCGCTACAAATATATCAGCACCACCGGCACTGGTTAAGGTGGTCGTCCCGCTGGATGGGTCAATATCCAAGGCGCTGTTGAAGTATCCCGTAACATAGACATTTCCACTACCGTCCAGGGCAATATCCTGGCCATAGTCACTGTCGCTGCCGCCCATGCTTTTAGCCCAGATCATCGTACCGCTGGAGTCGTATTTGGCAAAAAAGATGTCGCTGCTTCCCTGGGAAGAAATGTCGCTGATGCCGTCCCCGTCGAAGTCCGCATCTCCAGAAATGAAACCGGTAATATAAATATTGGCGTTTCCATCGGTAGTAACGGCCTTAGCCTGGTCCGAGTAGGTACCCCCCATGCGCTTGGCCCAGATAATGCCCCCCAGGCTGTTATACTTGGACAGAAAGATGTCATAGCTACCAGTGGAAGTCATGTTGGATGTGCCGCTTCCCGGATCAAAATCGGCGGTGGAGCCGAAGTAGCCTACCAGGTAAATATTCCCCTCAGCATCAACAGAAATGGCGCCCCCTTCATCCCTGGAACTGCCGCCCAGTCCACTGATCCATGTGGAGGGAGGCGTATCATCAAACGGGGTGGCGCTCACATCAGATGATGCTTCGCTCTCATTACCACTGGTATCTACTGCAGAGATACGGTAGAAATAGGTTTTATCATTGACCAGATTCAAATGGGTAAAAGTTGTGGTTGTTTTGCTCGGTGACACAATTATGGTTGTCGGCGCCGCTAATGTATCGCCGTAAAGCTTATAACTGGCCAAGTCGCTATCACTGTTGGCTGTCCATTCCAGGGCCACCTGGCCATTCCCTGCTGTGGCGGTAAGCCCAGAGGGTACCAGGGGTGCTTTTACATCATTTAAGGTGGCTGAATTGTTGCTCTGAGACGTAGCCGCCGGGTTACCCGACGCATCATAAATGGCATTCTCGAGGGGATTCACAGTGAGGGTCTCACTGCCGGATGCGGCGGTAGAAAAACTGATACCCAGGGTATAGGTGTTCCCGCTTACAGAAATGCTGGAAGGTGTGCTGCTCGCAAGGGCAGCGGTACCGTCATTGGTTACGGTAAGGGCAAAGTCACTGGCCTCTAAGGCGCCGCTGCCGCCGTTGGTATTATATACGGCAACACTGAACGATACGGCAATGGTACTGTTATTGGCGACCAGTGCTACCGATGAGATCACCGGCGCGGTCTGGTCATTTAAAGTAGCGGTATTATTGCTCTGAGAAGTGCCTGCGATGTTTCCGGAAGCATCAAAAATGGCGCTGGAAGCCGGGTTCACGGTGAGGGACTCAGCACCGCTGGGGGTTCCTGATAGGCCAATGCCCAGTGTATAGACATTGCCCGAGGCAGAAATGCTGGTGGGTGTGGTGGCAGACAAAGTGGCGGTACCGCCGGAAAGGGCAAAGACAAAATCCGCCGCCTCTAAAGCGCCGCTGCCGCCGTTGGTGTTATACACCGCTTCAGACATGGTCACTGCAATGGTTCCATTATCTGACGCCAGCGAAACACCTGTAATGGTGGGGAGGCCCTCATCATTTAAAGTAGCGGTATTATTGCTCTGGGTCGTGGATGCCACATTCCCCACTGCATCATAAATAGCATTTTCAATAGGTGTCACTGTAAGTGTCTCGGCGCC
>JANXGQ010000087.1 GCA_024959305.1 Porticoccaceae bacterium
ATATGGCTATCGGCGAGATTGTTTTCGCGAAACAGTTTAAACCAATGATTGGAGATGGCATTCAGGGCTGCGCCTTTGCCCGGCACGCCGCGCATCCCTCCCTCTCCCTGCCAAATACACTCAAAGGCCGAGATGCGATCACTAATAACCATAATTGCCAGCGGTGAATCCGCTGCCACATCATAATTATTTTGTTCAATTAAGCGTCGACTATCAGCTTCAGTCAGCCAATAGACAGAGCGCACCTTGCCACTATGCACAGGCAAATTGCTTCGAATGGGTAAATCATTATTTACCGACAACACTTTATCAGCGAGGCTCATATTATTTTATTTAACCAGAATATACTTATTTAAAAGGAATTTTTCGGACTACCAATGGCTCCTATTTTAGCAATTCAACCTACTGGAGGCAAAACAATATAAGCAAATTGGCAACGCCATAACTACAACGCGCTATTATTCAATAGCAAATATTTTTGCCTACAACCCAAAATAATGGCAATTTTTAGCCTATAATCCACCTCAAGTTGTTTGTGGCCCTGTTGTTTAGAGCCATGCAGGCCACCGCAATCTGTCGTTGCTCGCGGGAAAATCATCAAACCGGATTTAGTAACATTGTTTTTTGATGAGGGCCTTTTGCACGAGATGCTAGTTGGTGGTCTATACTTTAATTGTGTTCTAGATGAAAAGTTCTGCTTGGAATGCTGCAAATGTTGGTGTTGGTGTCATATGCTGTATGGGAGGCGCGTGAGAAATTGTCAAGTTGGTAGGAGTGGGCAAAGGGTTTACTCGGTTCTTTTCTGTTGCTGTTACAGCACTCCTGTTGTTTTTAACATTACCCCAATCGAGGTCGTTGCCTAAATCTCTTAGGTTTCCTTGTGCGGTGGGTTATAGGGAAATTGAATTATGAAAATGGATGTTCAAGGTACTACCCTTGATAAGGTGAAAGGGCAGTGATTTACCTATATATAGTTGCCTCGCTTATTCTCTGTGTGGCACTTGTTGGGTTGGCAAGAAAAATAGCTCGTATTGCCAGGGGCGAATTTATAATTTGTATGTTCTTTTCAGTGGATGTTCTTATCGGTCTTTTCCACTATAGATTATTTATGAATAGTCAAGTGGGGCCTGTGCTTATGGAGCCAAGTTGGTTGCAGACTTGCAGTTCGCTGTTATTCTTTATCTATTCTTGTACTGTGCCAGTGATGGTATTGAGAAGAACAATTCTGGAAAATCGGGGAATCAGTAGGGTCAGAGCAAGATAAGACGAGCATGGCTCCACTTGATAGTGCTTGCGTTCTAGGGACTGGGCCGTGGAATTGCTGATGCAGGGGAATTGACAGGCCTGCTGAGTGCGTAAATTAAAGTCAAAATGTTGTAAAATAGGCTGCAAAAAATAAATAGCGTACAGTCAAGAGTACTCCAACCACTTATGAAACTTAATTACACAGAGCAGGGTGCTGGCACTGCGGTGATCCTTATCCATGGGATATTTGGTTCACTGAGCAATTTGGGTAATCTAGCGAGAAACTTGTCTGCCGGTTATCGAGTACTTTCAGTTGATTTGCGCAATCATGGCGATTCGCCTCATGAGCAGAGTATGGATCTCCAGCTGATGGCCGCGGACATTGTTGAGTTAATGGATGACTTGGCATTGGGTACGGCTCATCTGGTAGGTCATTCCATGGGTGGTAAGGTGGCGATGCAGCTGGCCATGAATTATCCACAGAGGGTTGATAGTTTGCTGGTAGCAGATATAGCGCCGGCTGATTATCCGCAACAAAATATTAATGTTATCAATGCATTAGCGTCTATTTCTAAAGTATCAATTGAAAGTAGAAAAATGGCAGATAATGAGCTGGTCAGATACCAGATTGATGCCCCCACCAGAGCATTTATACTTAAGGGCTTGCGCCGTGAAAGTAACGGACAGTTTGTATTAAAATTCAATCTGAGTTCTATTGTCGCCAACTATGCACGTAAGCTTGCATTGGCCCCCGTGGGGCAGCCTTACACAGGCCCGAGCTTATTTTTAAAAGGGCAAACCTCAGCTTATATTCAAGATAAGCATATTCCAGTTATCGAATCATTATTTCCCCAGTCGACACTACAGGTTGTTCAGGGTGCTGGTCACTGGCTCCATGCAGAAAAGCCGGATGACTTTAATAACCTAGTATCTGCATTTCTCGGCGCAAATTCCTGAACAATTGCTGCAAAGCATAGTAGAATCGCGCTTAACTTTTTGTTTGTAGTTAGGGAACTGAGATGTTTGAGAGTTTGAAGCCTATAGCAAAGGATCCTATTTTGGGACTTATGGCGGCATTTAGAGCGGATAAGAGAGAGAAAAAGATTGATTTGGGAGTGGGCGTTTATCAGGATGATTCAGGCCGAACGCCAGTGATGAAGTCCGTTAAGCAGGCTGAAGCCCTGCTGATGGACTTGGAGCACACAAAATCTTATCAAGGTATTGCCGGCGACAATGATTATAACCAGCAGATGATGTCACTGCTGTTTGGATCAAATCACAGCATTGTTGGTTCTGGTCGTCTGGCAACTCTGCAAGCTCCAGGGGGTTCCGGTTCTCTACGGGTGGGTGCAGAGGTTGTTCTGCGAGCCAGACCCGAGGCAAAGTTATGGGTGGGCGTTCCAACCTGGCCAAATCATATCCCATTGTTGGGTAGTGCAGGATTTTCAATTGAACAGTACCCGTACTACGATCTCAGTACTCATAAAATCAATACTGAGGCGATGATGGATGCGCTCAGTCAGGTGCCGGCCGGAGATGTGGTGCTGTTGCATGGATGTTGCCACAACCCAACTGGTGCCGATCTAACTAAACAGCATTGGGATCAAATTGCGCAGTTGGCATTGGATAGAGGGTTTATACCCTTTATTGATATAGCCTACCAAGGGCTGGGCGACGGGCTAGATGCCGATGCCTATGGGGTGCGAATGATGGCGGAAAAGCTACCAGAGCTGATTGTTGCCTCCTCTTGCTCTAAGAATTTTGGACTCTACCGCGAGCGAACAGGCTCAATTACCTTTATCGCTGAGACCTCTGAGCAGGCGCAGCTGATCTCTAGTCAAGCCATGTCGATTGCCAGACAGATTTACTCTATGCCACCGGCTCATGGCGCGCTATTGGTAGCGCTTATTTTGGGTGACGATCAGTTGCGTGCTGATTGGCAGGCTGAATTAGAAGAGGTGCGGTTGCGTATTATGTCAATGCGCACTCTGCTGACTGATAGCATTAATAATAATGCAGCGGGAATCGATTTTAGCCATATCAAACAGCAGAGGGGCATGTTCTCTTTCTTGGGGATTGAGTCTCAGCAGTTGGAGAGGCTGCGCGAGGAGTTTGCGATCTATATTGTCAGCTCCACAAGAGTTAATATCGCCGGTATTAATTCCAATAATATCGAATACCTGAGTCAGTCAATTCGCACTGTATTGGATGCCGGTTAATTTGCCAGTGATTTGTTGCAGGCACTGGTCAATACTGAGGCCGCTGCAATCAATGCTGAGATCTGCGTACTGCTGATATAAAGGCCTGCGTTCAGCAAATAGATCCTCAAAGCTTTGATCGCTGCGGCGGGCAATGCCGCGACTGTCAAAATCAGTGACTCGCTGCGTTAGTTGCTGGAGACCTAGATCGAGAAAAATCACCGAGGCATTGGCTTTTAGGTGAGCCATTCCAGCCGCCGAGTAGACTGCGCTTCCCCCGGTGGCTATCACTTTCTCGGCGCTATCCAAATCCAGCAATACCTGCTGTTCATAATGGCGCAGGGTTAGGTAATCAGAGTCGCTGATTATTTGTTGCAGGGTTTTGCCGTGGATTACCTGAATAATAATATCGGTATCTACAAAATCCATACCCAGCTGTTTTGCCAATAATAGCCCAACAGTGCTCTTGCCTGCTCCGGGCATGCCGATTAGGACTATACTTTTTGCTGTCAATTTAATGGCTCACCTTGTTAATATCTTTGCATGCCAGTAGGCGCGCAGTTTTAACTATTATGGCTTATATTAACGGAAATAATGTTCTAGTCTGAGATTTTAACGCCGCATGACGGCATAACACCTAGCTGTGCAAAGGTCTCAGTCTGTATAATCATTGGTCTATTGTCTATAT
>JANXGQ010000045.1 GCA_024959305.1 Porticoccaceae bacterium
TATGCCCGAAGGGTGCACCATTTTTTCCGCCGAAAAGGTTAGTCGACAAATACAACGCCTTGCTGTGAGCGAGCGCTTAAGCCCGTCTGTCTCGATCACAACGCCGAAACGCCACCATCCAAAGCAATGGCTTGCCCCGTCATGTAGGTGTTGAGCGGGGATAGCATCATTAACATAACATTAACCACTTCCTCCGGCTTACCCAAGCGTTTCATCGGTGAACCTTGAGCCAAGAAGGCAGTAACGTCTTCTATACTTTTGTCTTTTGCCAACTCCATATCCAACACCATGGGCGTCAAGGTAAAGAAAGGACATATTGCATTAACTCGAATGTTATAACGTGCGTTTTCTACGGCAGCTGTTTTGGTTAAACCGATCACGCCGTGCTTAGCCGCTGAGTAGGCAGCTAGTTTTGGGGAGCCACACAACCCAGCCATAGAACTTACATTCAATATTGCCCCTTCGCCTTGCTTGCGCATCATGGGAATTTGATGTTTCAACGCATATAAAACACCTTTCACATTAACATTAAACTGCTGGTCTATAACGGCCTCGTCGATCTCCTCAAGGGGTATAAAAGATTGAGGTACACCAGCATTATTTACAGCCATATCCAATCTGCCCCATTGACCTGTTGCCGCTTCAACTAGGGCTTTGCTATCAGCCTCTTTTGCTACATCAGAGCGCCGGGTTATCACCTCACATCCTTGTTCGCGCAATTTGGCAGCAGTCATTTCAAGCCCTGCTTCATTAATATCACCTAATACCAGTTTTGCGCCCCGCTGGGCCAGTGCTTGCGCTAAAGCTTTACCTAACCCACTGGACGCACCGGAGATCAAAATAACTTTGTTACTGAAGTTCAATAATGGATCCATGCTAAATTGTTAACCCCCCATCCACCACGATACACTCTCCATTGGTGTAAGTACTGGCATCTGAAGCCAAGTAGAGAACAGTGCCTGCCATTTCTTGAGGCTCGGCATATCGACCCATGGGAATGGCTTTGATCGCCTGATTTAATATATTCTCATCGGCAAATAAAGCGGATGAAAACTTGGTTTTGGTTAAGCCAGGCAAAATGGCATTACAACGAATATTGTACGTAGCGCATTCTTTGGCAAAGGCCTTGGTCATATTGATAACTGCCGCTTTGGTCATGGAGTAAATACCTTGACCGTCCCCCGGTTGTAATCCATTAATGGAGGCGGTATTCACTATTACGCCTCCGCGCTGCTCACGCATCAACTTACCCGCCTCTACTGACATAAAAAAGTAGCCGCGAATATTAACGTCTATTGTTTTGTTAAAAGCGACCAAGTCAGTATCAAGAATAGAACCGAAGTAGGGGTTGGTCGCAGCATTATTAACTAATATATCCAAGCGGCCATGGGTTTCACGAATATGGTTAAATATGCAGGCGATATCATCCATATTGCCAATATGACAAGCCAACGCCTCCGCCTGATTGCCCGCCTTATTGATCTCATCAGCCACAGCCTGACAACCTTCCAGTTTTCGGCTGGATACCAGTACATAAGCGCCTTGCTCTGCCAGCAGTTTTGCCACTGTCTCACCGATGCCGCGGCTTGCACCCGTCACCAATACTATCTTTCCCGTCAAATCAAATAGATTAGTTGCCATTATATTTCTTCCTCACTATTTACCGTCAGTCCGCTTAGTCAAACCATCACTCATACATAGCAATACTCAGTCAATGACCTCCAACGCCATCTTCGCTAAGGACTCCACATAAGAGCCAGCCTTAGCCGCTTGCTTACTGGATGCATTACCATCCTGTGCACGCTTGGCAACCCCTTGTAGGATGGCCGCCAGACGGAAAAAACTGAACGCTAAATAAAAGGGCCAATGATCGATTTTTTCCAGCCCCATGCGTTGGCAATATTCGTTTATGTACGCCTCTTCGGAAGGTATACCGACTACTTCACGCTTAACCCCTTTCAAACCTGCAATTTTACCCACACCACCATCGGCACTATTCGGCATTCGAAATTGCATACATTGATAGGCTAAATCAGCAAAAGGGTGACCTAATGTAGATAACTCCCAATCCAACACAGCAATCACTCTCGCTTCCGTAGGATGCCATATCATGTTATCCAAGCGATAATCACCGTGCACTAAACTGACGCGTCCATCATCATCTGGCAATGCCATTTCTAGCCAATTAATCAACGTATCCATTGCCTTGATAGTTTGTAGCTCACTCGCTCGATATTGCTGCGTCCATCGACTGAGTTGACGTGCAAAATAATTACCCGGCTTACCATAGTCTGATAACCCATAAGCATCAGTATCAATACCGTGCAACCCTGCCAACACGCTATTCATCTCGCTATACATAGCAGAGCGCTGCTCGTTCGCCTCAACGCCGCCAAGCTCAGGTAATGCCGCATCCCAATAAATTCGACCATCACAAAACGCCATCAGATAAAACATAGAACCGATGACTTCACGGTCTTCACATAAGTGATAGGTAATGGGTACAGGAACTTCCGTGCCAACCAGTGCTTTCATCACACGGTATTCTCGATCAACCGCATGAGCTGATTTTAGCAACTTACCGGGAGGTTGACGTCGCAACACATACGTACCAGACGCCGCCTCTATTTTAAACGTTGGGTTGGATTGTCCTGCATCGAATTTGGTTGCACTCACCGGACCTTTAAAGTTTACTATTGCTGTTTCTAGATAAGTTGCTAACTGAACTAAATCCAATGAATACACTGCATTTGTCATTATTAACTCCGACTAAAACCCCAATTACCATTTACCCTTTACAAAGGTATGCCACTAAAATAATCACAAGCTAAAACCACCCATTAGTTCTCTTAATGCCTATTACATGAATTAATCACTGTAATACTTTGCCAGATTACGCCCCAACTGCATCATATGAACTTGATCCGGCCCATCGGCCAATTGCAAAGTGCGGGCATATGCATAAAACCGAGCCAAGCAAGTGTCCTGACTTAAACCTAATGCACCATGCATTTGAATGGCTCGATCTATCACCGTCAAAGCCATCTTCGGAGTCACTATTTTAATCATGGAAATTAAGTCCTTTGCCTCTTTATTGCCATGATTATCCATCTTCTCCGCGGCTTTTAAGGTTAGCAAACGTGCTTGCTCAATCTCGCATACAGATTTGGCTATATCCTCTCTGATGGATTGTTGTTTGATCATAGGCCGCCCAAACACAATACGCTTGCTCGCTCGATCACACATCATCTCCAACGCCTTTTGAGCGGCGCCAATTAAACGCATACAATGATGAATACGACCAGGCCCCAAACGCCCTTGAGCAATTTCAAAACCACGCCCTTCACCAAGAATAATATTACTTATAGGTACACGAACGTTTTCAAAAACAATTTCGGCATGGCCTTCAGGTGCATCGTCAAAACCTAACACTCGCATAGGACGAACGATAGTGACACCACTGGTTTTTGTTGGCACTAAAACCTGCGACTGCTGAATGTATGGATTAGGATTATCGGGATCAGTCTTCCCCATTACGATTAAGATATCACAATTTTCGCGGCAGGCACCGCTGATATAAAATTTGTGCCCGTTAATGACATAGTCATCACCATCTCTCACGATGGACGTCTCAACATTAGTCGCATCACTGGAGGCCACATCCGGTTCTGTCATAGCAAAGCCTGAACGTATCCGTCCTTCTAAAAGAGGCTCCAGCCACTCTTTGCGTTGAGCGGGACTACCATATTTTGCCAAAACCTCCATATTGCCCGAATCGGGTGCCGAACAATTAAACACTTCAGCAGCAACAATTGAGCGCCCCATCTGCTCTGCCAAAGGAGCATATTCTAAAGTGGTTAAACCTCCACTGTAGTCACCATACTCCATGGGTAAAAATAAATTCCACAACCCTTCTGCTTTTGCCTTTTCTTTCAATGACTCTAATAGTACAGGGGTTCGCCAAGGGGCTTCTGCTAATTGTTGTTCAATTTTCGTTTCCTCTGGCACTATCTCACGCTCTATAAAAATCGTCAAACGCGCTAGCAATGCTTCAACCTTATCGGTATATTCAAAATTCATCAATCAACTCCTGTCATTGTGTTACTAGTGCGAACGTACAATGCAATTCCCAAGCAATATCATGTTTAACGTAACTGATACTAAACCTAATGCAACAACAAAGACCAGCCAAAAGTAGGACGATGACTCTAATAATTGAAAAAAAGGCCTTGTTCATCGTCTCGGCCACTTTGGCTATAATCTACTCAATAGTCTATGTAGAAACCCCTGAAGTGCTTGATTGCAAGAAAGAGCGTGGGTCATAGTCCACCAGCGCACTCAGATTCAATACAGAGACCCCTACACCTGTCGGCACACTAGAGCCGCAGAACTCCTCAGTATGGGACTCGAACCGGGCGATTGCGCCCTTCAGCTAGGGCATAGCACTCAAGTCTTTTTGTCTACTTATTCGGAGTTTATGGATGAGTACGCCACCAACCGCGACCCCAGAAGATTTGAGCCACTGCTGATGTAGTACACAAGCATAAGCCCGTGTTGGTCTGATTGGTGCGGTTCAGACCTGTTTCTAGACCGGGGCGAACGCTGGTGACTGTTGTCGAGTGTTGGTTGAAAAGGCAAGAAGTCAGGCTCTATATGGCTTTCAACCGACACTGGCAAGCAATGGAAAGGGTTTGTAGCTTTGGAAGTGGAAGTCAGCGCGAGTGTAAGCGTCTGCAAAGAGTGCTGAAGCTACAAAGAGTAAAGTTAATGCTAGGGCTGATTTAACCGCAATCCTTAAGCTCAGACTCCCAGCACTTTGACGTCAACGCTTGGACTTGGGCTATTTGCTGTTTAGTCATGGCATCCTTGAGTATTTTAAGGTTATGTTTTGCGTCCTCATGGCCCTGTGCTTTGGCTAATGAATACCATAGGTATGCCTTTATTTTATTCTTTGGAACACCTTCTCCACGGCGGTACATCTTAGCTAGGTTGTACTGAGCCACTGCAAGTCCTTGTTCGGCTGCTTTTCGATACCACTTGACAGCCTCAGCAGCATTCTCTGGAACACCTTCTCCATGGGCATACATCCAAGCTAGGCT
>JANXGQ010000036.1 GCA_024959305.1 Porticoccaceae bacterium
AACTCGATTAAAGTCATTCTTCTCGTAGTAAAGCACCCGTTGCAATGACCACCAGCGCTCTTTTGGCAATTTACCCTTAGCTTCTACATCGGCAATCGCCAACTCAATCATACGCAGCGCATCCGCTTTGCGTTCCAATTGGTAGTATATTTGCGCCAGCAACCCACGCGCATCATTGCCCACAACCGTCGCCGCTTGCATCCAGACTTCTAGCTCTTGCGCCGCCTCGGCATAGTGCCCTTCTGCGGTGTATAGCTGTGCCAGCGTATATCTGGTATCAAGTCTTAGGTCTTCCGGGGTTCCCTCGCTATCAATAACGCGCTTATAGGCACGGATAGCACCGGGGAAGTCGTCCAATGAGTAGTAGACATAGCCTTGAAATTTCCAGACCTGCGTCTGCTCGTAAGGGGTTCTACAGGTCTTGGTGCTGGACTCTATATTGTTGAGCATGGACATTGATTCAGCCCAGTTTTCCTCTTCCAGAACCACCTGAACTTTCTCTAACGCCTTAGCGCATTTTGCACCCACTGACTGACGCTTGCGGGTCTTAACATTTTTATATTTTGGCTCTTTTTTCTCTTCTTCCGCTTGCGCAGAGGAACCCAACAGAGACTGTGGATCCACCGCTGCTACCATTAACGGCAATAAAAAAGCAGTACCTAATACAGCTAGGATTTTTGTGCTTTTAAACATCAGATATCCTTTATTTCGCCATCTGGAAAGTGAATTTATACAGTACGCCCGGCACTTCTTGAGCCACACCGTCAATCACTCTGGGGTTATATTTTAGCTTGTTGGCCGCTTTGAGCGCCGCGCGCCCGAAACCCCAACCCTCTGGCCATTCTTCGATCATCTTAGGATCTCGCACCCCACCGGTGGTGGTAATAATCACCTCTATCACCGCATAACCCTCTTTGGCGCGGCTCTGGGCGCGACTCGGATAGCGCGGCGATGGCACGTAGACAGGGATATAATCAGAATCTCGAGCAAAACCCGAATTGCCAATACTGAGATTGCCGCCGGCCTTGGGGGCCGCCATATTAACTACATTCTCTGGCGCCTCAAACTCCAATTGTTCCTCGGGAATATCTGGCATCTCCTCCGGCTCATCGGGCTTCTCAACCTCGGTCATCTTGGCATGTTCAGTGCGATCGCGTTCAACATGGAGAAAATCAGGAATCTTAATGCCTGCGTTTTCATTCAGCTCCTTATTGCCCGAATCGATCAATTTAAACATTACAAACACTAGCGCTAGGGTAACTAATACCCCCAGCACCGCGGAAACCCCTACTCTCAATCCAGCCATACTATTAACTCAGTTAACTCAGTCGTTTTCTACAGAAATGGCCACGGGAGAAATGCCAATATCTTGAGCGATATCAGCTACCTTTGCCACTGCTTCGATGTCAGAATCATTATCGGCCTGGATAACCATGCCGCCCTTTGGGTTTTCATGAAATAATCTGGTTAAATTGATTTTAAGAGCTGTAGCTTCAACTCTCTTTTTATCAATCCAAAATTCATTGGTATCGCTTATTGCCAGCAGAATACCCACTTTTTTGTAGGGATCTGCAATAGTAGTGTCAACCTTGTTGACCTCAATACCGGGCAACTTGATAAACGAAGCGGTAACAATAAAAAAGATCAACATAATAAAAACCACATCGAGCATCGGGGTCAGATCAATGGCCTGACCTTGCTCTTGCGATCTATTTGTTCTATTGCGCATAGTTATCTCTCACAGGGTGATGCCCAACGGCTATTCAAACCCAATTAGTGATCCATTGTCAGATGGTCTTCCAACAGATTCTTTTCTCGCTCTGCCTCTCGTTCAACATAGGTCAGTCCAAATACGCCGGAAAGTGCGGCGACCATGCCGGACATGGTGGGAACCGTGGCCTGTGAAACGCCACCAGCCATGGCCTTGGCATCGCCACCACCGGTAAACGCCATCACATCGAACACCACAATCATGCCAGTCACGGTACCGAGCAATCCAAATAGGGGCGCCACGGCGACCAGGGTCTTGATCATCATAAGATTTTCATCAATTTTGACACTGACCTCGGAGATAAGCTTCTCGCGAATTTGGTGTGCTCGTTTTGATTTGCGCTCGGCTCTGCCTTCCCATTCATCGAGGGCCACCTGTACATCTTGACTCACGCTTGAGCGCAGATACCACATACGCTCAAAGAGTAGGGTCCACATTACGAATAAGAGGACGACAATGGCCCACAGAACCATGCCGCCCGAATCCATAAATTTGCCCAGTTCCGCCCAGGTATCAACGAAAAACATGCCCATCTCAGCGTCCCTCTACAGAACCTGCAACAATACCAGCACTCTGCTCTTCGAGTACATGCAGAATACCCTGTGCTTTGCCGCTGACCAAGGTGTGCAACAGCACTGTTGGAATGGCCACAACCAGACCCAACACGGTAGTGATCAAAGCCTGTGAGATACCGCCGGCCATCGCCTTGGGATCACCAGCGCCAAATAGGGTAATCATCTGGAAGGTGATAATCATACCGGTCACCGTACCCAGCAGACCCAGCAGCGGTGCCACCATGGCGATAATTTTCAGCAGATTTAAGCCCGATTCAATACTCGGCCGTTCTTTTAACACCGCCTCATGAAGCTTGAGCTCAAGGGACTCGGCATCCAACCCTGGGTTATCGGCAGCCACCTTAAGTACACGCCCAAGAGGATTCCCAGTGTTGGCGGATTCGGCATTGAGCTGATCTTTAACCGCACTAGACATACCAAATAGGACAACAAAACGCCAAACCGCTAAGACAATCGCAAAAGCGAATACCGCAGTGATCACATAGCCTACAATGCCGCCAAAATGCCAGCGCTCGATCAGTGTGGGGGCATTGATCAAGGCCGCTAGAAGACCGCCACCAAATGGCCCTGTAGGATCCAGACCCACTTTGGTAAAGCCTGAAGTGGCTTCCTGTAAATCTTCAGCGCCGCCTTTAAAACCGGATGGCTGACGAGATAATTCAGAGACCAACCCTGTCTCAGGGCTGTACTCCAGATACATACCATCGGCCAGCAGGTTGTAAGTACCTACACGAACTACCTCCATGTCGACTGGCTCACCATCGGCACGCAGTACAGTGCGCTTAAATTTCACAACTCGGCTACTTTCCACCATCTCACGCTGCTGCTCGTACCATAATTTCTCAATATCTGCGATTGAAGGGAGCCTAGTATCGCTGCTCATTTTATCGATAAGTACATCGAGGAATTCAGTTCGACCGGGAATCTGTGCGCTGACAATGGACTGATTGAGCTTGGCCCTGATATCACCAGCGGCACCAGTCAGATGTCCGAATAGCTCTTTAAGAGAACCCAGTCGCTTATCGCGCTGTTCACGAAGAGCCGCCAGCTTGATGTCGTTGTCCCGAATAGTCTGCTCTAAACGGTCGGAGCGACGCTCTTCAGCTGCCTTGGTATTCTCGGCGCTTTTTAATAGCTGAGTCTGCTTGCGCTGATCTTTCTTAAATTCAGCTTCGCGCTGACGATACTCTGCAGTTTCCGAGATTTTGGCTGTTTGAATCATCTCCAACAGCTCATCGAGCGTTTTAGCTTCGCTCGCCACCACGGGGGCAGAGAGGGCAACAGCCGCGAATAGTGCTGCGAAAATATTGATCAATTGTTTATTCATTGTGCTGTCTCCGGAGCTGTAATCGGCATTTCAATAACATCCTGAGGCGATAGTTTCACAGCAATACGGATAGCCTGATCCACTGCGCGGCGGTATCCAGAATCTAGAACCTGCCAACTGCTAGTTGTCTTGTCCCAGACGCCAGCCCGAGATTTGTCTTTGCTCTGGTACATCAATGCAATGCGTCCAATCCTCAGCATCTTAACTTCCACCTCAGAACCATCGCCCTCTATATCAATCTGATCGGTGTAGGATTCCATGGATAGACTGTATTCGGACTCAATATCATAGACCTCTAGAATCTGACGGAATTTTTCAGCCGCTGAGAATTTAGCGCTGTCGAGGTTCACATAGAGCTCAGCAAGCGCCTGTTCGCGCTTTTCTGTCTTAAACGGCATATCAAGGGCTACGAAGTCTTCCAGTGCGCTTAGCATGTTCACCATCAGTGGCGAGATACCGCGTTCGATAACCGTGGCATTCTCAATCGACTCTTTAAGCTCAGCCATCATTTTCTTTTGGCTGACGATTTGGCGCTCAAGTTGCGAGTTATAAACTCGCAGCGATTCGATCTGTTTGTTGACCTGTTTAAATTCCTGCAATAGGCCATCAGTCTGGTCGGCAATGCGATCAACGTTAATTTGCGCTTTTTTGGCGGCCGACACCTTTGCGGTTCCAGCTTTTAGAACATCACTTACTTGTGCCGTGCTCTCTAACTCGACTACAGCGGCCTCTTGTGCCACAGCGGTTATAGCAAAAGCAAAAATGACCATGGATGCCAATGCTTTTAGTGGTTGCTTATTCATAGTTCCCTCAATTTGGGTCTATCGGATTGGTTATCTGTCTTAGCTCAACTTCAAACTTTTACCTTTAAAGTTGAATACACTTTATTTCGGGTCGACTTTGTATCAGTCTATAGAGCAAGAATCAATGTACCTATGTACAACCTGCATCTAAAGTTAAAAGAAATAGTCCTTATGTTACTTTAGGTAACGATTGCAAAATTAATCTGTTGATGACTGGGCCGCCACTCGATCTAAAACTAAAAAGCGGTAGGGGTGGCTGTGAATCTTTTCTGGAATCTTCTCAGCTACCTGTTTCCAATCACTTAAATCAACCTCGGGGAAGAATGCATCGCCCTCCACTTCGGCCTCTACTCTAGTGAGGTACAGCCTGTCGGCAAAGGGCAGAAAAACACGGTAAATCTGATCGCCGCCAATCACCATTATTTCATCACTGCCGGTCGTCTTACAAGCTTTCTTACCCGCCGCCAATGCGGCATCTATATCAGTGGCGACCTCGACCCCATCAGCTGCCCATGCGGCATCTCTGGTGATCACTATATTGGTGCGTCCGGGCAGCGGACGCCCGATGGACTCAAAGGTTTTTCGCCCCATCAGCAGCGGCTTGCCCATAGTGACTGCCTTAAAGTATTTAAGGTCCTCCGGCAAGTGCCAAGGCAGCTGATTATCGCGACCAATAACATTGTTTTGACTCACTGCAACGATCAGAGAGATCTTCATCGGATAACCTTAGACCGCCACTGGCGCTGAGATTGACCCATGGGACTGATAATCATGCAGCTCAAAATCATCGTAGACAAAATCAAACAGACTCTTAACCTGCGGATTGATGGCCAACTTGGGCAGAGGAAAGGTACTCCTGCCCAGCTGCTCCTCAATTTGATCCATATGATTGGTGTATAGATGAGCATCGCCAAAGCTGTGCACAAAGTCGCCCAATTGCAAGCCGGTCACCTGCGCAATCATCATGGTAAGGGCTGCATAAGAGGCAATATTAAAGGGCACGCCTAAGAACACATCAGCACTGCGCTGATAGAGCTGGCAAGACAGGCGCCCCTCGGAGATATAAAACTGAAATAGGCTGTGACAGGGTGGCAATCCGGACTTGACCATAACAGGAATATCTTTGGGGTTCCAAGCCGATACAATTAGACGCCTAGAATCTGGATTTGACTGAATATCGTCGACGATCTGCGCCAACTGATCAACCCCCTCAAAATTGCGCCATTGTCGACCATATACTGGGCCTAAGTCGCCGTACTGCTGGGCAAACTCTGCATCAGTTTTAATGCGCTCAACAAATTCTTTGAGGCCGGCCTTCCATTCGGGAGAGTGCATTTCAAGCGCTTGATCGCGCCCAGTTTGGCGCAACCAGCTCTGATAGGGCCACTGATTCCAGATGCCGACACCATTTTGCACCAGATAGCGAATATTAGTATCACCGCTGATAAACCAAAGGAGTTCATGAATAATAGATTTCAGGTGTACCTTTTTAGTAGTGACCAGAGGAAACCCCTCGGCGAGATTAAAGCGCATCTGATAACCGAATACACTCAGGGTGCCGGTGCCGGTGCGATCTTCTTTAAACACCCCCTGATCACGAATATGTGTGACTAAATCTAAGTATTGCTTCATTCTTTGCCTTTTATTTTTTTGCGCGCCATCAGCGAATCGACGGCCTGGATTGTGAGTTGCCAAACGGAAGGGATTTGCGCATAAACCACAGCCCTAGAATTATCATTGGAATACACAGGGTTTGACCTCGCGTCATCCAATTAAATGCCTCCAGCAGGGCCGTCTGTCCAGCGAACTGGGCATCTGGCTCGCGGACAAATTCAATCATAAAACGGGATAGGCCGTAGACTATCAAAAACAGACCCGCCACTTCACCAAACAGTCTCGGCTTGCGCGCAAACCAATGGAGAATAAAAAACAATACAAATCCCTCTAGAAAGGCTTCGTAAAGCTGTGATGGATGCCGCCCCAATTGCAATGGGTCTGAGGGAAATAGCATGGCCCAGGGCGCATCGGTGGGCCGCCCATAAAGTTCCTGCCCAATAAAATTGCCTATGCGTCCAAAAAATAATCCGCTCGGCACCAGGGGCACCACAAAATCTGCAAGTGCAAGAAATGGGATACGATGCTTGCGCGCATAGGTAAATAGGGCAATGGTGACACCGATCAAGCCGCCATGAAAAGACATGCCACCCTCCCAAAGCCTGAACAACATCGCGGGATCAGCCAGCCATTTATCGAGGCTGTAGAAAAACATATAGCCCAATCGACCACCCAGCAGAACACCCCAGGCACCGTAGACAATAAGATCCTCCACCTGTGTGTGTTTTACTGGCGACCAAGAGCATCGACTGCTGCGCAACGCAAGTATCCAGGCACAGGCGAAGGCAGCTAGGTACATAAGGCTGTACCAATGAATCTGTAAAGGCCCGAGGTTAATAGCAACAGGATCTATGGCTGGATGGGCAATCATCAAAGCGCTCTCAATGGAAATTTATGCGCAGATCATAGCGGTTTCTTTTAGCCTCTGCTACGCAGGATAATGGAAAAAACATTAAAAGATTTGCATTGCGTTGAGATACTCAAGAGGCAGCCCCGCTCTCGGTACTGTTGAGTTGATTGAGAGCGGTCAACATAAATTCCGCAACAGAGGCCGCATCAGACATGCGCAATGCACGCTTGGCAAGATCAGCAGCTCCTTTGCGACTGATATTAAGCAGCATCGCCTTAACTCTCAGCAATGAAGTTGCGCTCATAGAAAAGTTTTCATAACCCAAACCTAAAAGTACCGCAGCACTCAGTGGATCCCCGGCCATTTCACCACAGACACTGAGCTGACAATCAACCGTTGACGCCTGATCATAGATAATTTTCAGGGCCCTTAGAACACTGGGGTGCAGTGCATCATAGAGGCCTGCCACCCTGGGATTGTTGCGATCCACCGCGAGCAGATACTGCGTCAGATCATTGGTGCCAACCGATAGAAAATCCACCCGTTGACTTATCTCTGCAACCTGATAAACCGCAGCGGGCACTTCGATCATAGCTCCGAGTGGCGGCATCTGAATATTATATCCCTCCTCCTCGGTCAATTCAGTGTAGGCCCGATGAATAAGCGCCAAGGCGCGGTCCAGCTCGGGCACATTACTGATCATTGGCAACATGATGCGGAGGTTATTTAGACCCTCACTAGCACGTAACAGTGCGCGAATTTGCACTAGGAAAATCTCCGGATGATCTAGTGAAATACGAATGCCACGCCAGCCGAGAAAGGGGTTCTCCTCCTCAATGGGAAAATAGGGTAGATCCTTATCTCCACCTATATCTAGGGTTCTCATAGTCACTGGGCGCGGAGAAAAGGCTTCTAAGTGCTCACGATAGATTGCAATCTGCTCATCCTCGGTAGGAAAGCTGGAGCGCAGTAAAAACGGTATTTCCGTACGAAATAGCCCAACCGCTTCTGCACCACTGCGCAATGACTGCACATTGTCCTGTCGCAATCCGGTATTAATCCACAGCGAAAAGCTGGAACCATCTGAGGTTTTACAGGGAACATCGCGTAATTTTTCTAGGCCTTCAATAAGGGTTTTCTCTTCCCTCTGCCTTTGCACATAGGCACGGCGTAAGGTTCTGGTGGCACGACTTACCACATCGCCCGTAGAACCATCGACAATTAATTCTTGCCCCTCGAGCTCAGTCCAGGGGATATCAACTGCGCCCATAACCGTTGGAATACCCAGAGCTCGACCAACGATGGCCATATGGGAGTTGCTGGACCCCTTCAATGAGATAATTCCAACCAGTTGATTGACCGGTATATCGGCCAACGCGGTTGCTGAAAGATCTTCGCCGACAAGCACAACACGGCGCGGCAACGGGGTTTTTGGAGTGTTGGTCGCCAGCAGATGGCCCAGCACCCGCTTGCCGAGCTCCTCTACATCTGCGGCGCGCTCACGCAGGTACGGATCGTCCATCTGCCTGAAGGTGCGCACATGCTCCAGAATCACTGAACTCCAAGCACTCTGCGCCGTCTGTCCCGCTTTAATCGCCTCGACAACCTCTCCGCCCAAAGAGTCGTCATCGAGCATTCGAATATAGACATCGAACAGGGCTAGCTCTTCAGAACTGAGCTTGTCCTCCAGCCCGACCCCAAGATTTCGCATATCTCGCTTGGCCGCTCTCAGTGCTTTTCTGAAAATTCTTACTTCAGCCTTTGGATCCTCGGTATAGCGCGCTGGCACAGAAGCCAAATCCATAGTCTGATGCGCCAGCACAACACGGCCAATACCCACGCCTGAGGAGCTGGGAATACCGTGAAAAATTGCCTCGCGGCTCTTCCCTCGGCCAGCGGACGCCAACTCGCGCAGAGCGCCGGTTGCCTCAGCATGGGCAATGGCACCAGATAACTGAGCGCAAACCGTCACCATAAAAGCCTCTTCCTCAGCTGCAAAGCGGCGCTGAGTTTGCTGCTGTAACACCAATACGCCTAAAACCTTGCGGTGGTGGATAATGGGGACACCCAAAAATGAATGGAAAATCTCTTCGCCAATCTCTTCAAAATAGGCAAAGTTGGGATGCTTATCCGCATCCTGTAGGTTGAGAGGCTCTTCCTTTGCCGCCACAAGCCCTACCAGCCCTTCACCCATGGCCAGCCGCACCTTGCCAATGGACTCTTGACGCAGCCCCTCGGTTGACATCAGCACATAGCGCTGGTCAGTCTCGTCGAACAAATACACCGAACAGACTTCAGCCTGCATTACCTCTTGAACTTCTTTGACAATGATAGTGAGCACTTCAGGCAAACTGCGCGCGCTGTTTACTTCCTGAACTATGGTTCTTAAAGAATCCAATATATTCATCTATCTATGTTTTCTCCGCTTTTCAAAACCCGCATTGGCAGGCGCAAATTCGACAAGGGCTTTGCGATAGACCTTTTGCTTAAATGACACCACAGCACTAATGGGGTACCAGTAATTAACCCATTCCCAAGCATCAAACTCGGGATTGCCCGTCGCATTAAAATTGATCTTCTTCTGATCGCCAACTAAGCGCAAGAAAAACCACCGCTGTTTTTGACCTATACAGCGCGGATTCGAATGCTTGCGTTGCATCCTCTCCGGTATCTGATAGCGGAGCCATTTTTTAGTCTGCTGCACAATCTTAACATCGCCGGCCTCCAAGCCCACCTCTTCGTAGAGCTCTCTGTACAGCGCCTGCTCGGCAGACTCCCCAGGATCAATGCCGCCCTGAGGAAATTGCCAAGCTCTCTGACCAACTCTTTTGGCCCAGAACAGCTTGCCGCGACCGTTTCCAATCACCATCGCGACATTCGAGCGAAACCCATCCTTATCTACCAATGTAAAATTACCACCTAAAATCATATCTGTGGGCTCATTGTTCCACAGTCTCAGTGACTCAGCAATTTTCTCTTGAGCCGATGGGTTATCACCGTTATCCTTTCACTCGCCCAATAACCCTATTTACTCAACTGGACTTCCCTATGGCATTAGCCATCTTTGACTTGGACAATACTCTAATCGCCGGCGATAGCGATCACGGCTGGGGCGAATTTCTGGTCACTCAGGGCAAGGTCGATAGCCATCACTACAAAGCAGTAAATGATCGTTTTTACGCAGATTATGAGGCTGGGTGCTTAGATATTTATGCCTATCTTGAATTCTCTCTAGAACCTCTCGCAAGAATTCCCAGTGCAGAACTTCAACAATTGCATCAAGCTTTTATGCGGGAAGTAATAGCCCCTATGATGCTCGGCAAAGCACAGGATTTGATAGAGCGGCATCGTCGATCGGGAGATCGCCTGCTGGTGATTACATCCACTAACCGTTTCGTTGTTGAACCGATCTGTGCTGCTTTGGGTATCGAAGAGTTGATCGCCACTGATCCTGAAATAATTAATGGCGCTTACAGCGGTCAGATTGTCGGTGTCCCCACCTACCGAGAGGGCAAGGTTACACGCTTTAAGCAATGGCTCTGCGACCATCGAGAGCACAGCCGGGGCAGTTACTTTTACTCAGACTCCATCAACGACCTGCCCATGCTACTGGAAGTTACTCACCCAGTAGCAGTGGATCCAGACCCTGAATTGCGCGAAGAAGCGTTGGCCAGAGGCTGGGATATTATTTCACTGCGAGATTAGGCTTCATCGATCGCGATCTGATAATTCTCGGCATCCATCAATTCATCGAGATCCCCCGAGCCGTCAACCTTGACTCTGAATAACCAGCCGTCCGCGTAGGGACTGTTGTTAACCGTCTCTGGCTCATCCTCGAGAACTGAATTGATCTCGACTACCTCGCCACCCACTGGGGAATAGATATCAGAGGCCGCTTTGACTGACTCTACCACTGCCACTTCACCACCAGCATCAACCTCGGCACCCAGCTCTGGAAGTTCTATATAGACAATATCGCCCAAGGCTTCCTGAGCATGATCAGTAATGCCGACAACAACGCTCCCATCGCTCTCCAATCGCGCCCACTCGTGGCTATTTGCATATTTTAACTCTGTGGGAAAATCGCTCACACCGCACCTCTAATAAATGTTCATTGTTGGAAAACTTTGCTTCAGCACAGCATTTTACTGATGAACTGATGCAAAAATAAAGTTATTTTAAACCTAAAAACATCAGTTGATCGCTTATATCTTGCGTAAGATATTGAAATACCATTAAAACCCTAAGTTGTTCTATTCAGCCTGCAGGTGAATTCAAAAACGCTACACTGTTTTGCGCTGGATCTAAAGATACAAAACTGGCGGCGGCTCATCTAAGGCGGCAAACTGTTCGCGCAACATAAGAATATGCTCACTCCAATAACGGGGTGAGCCAAACCAAGAAAAGGCACGAGGAAAAGCCGGGTCCGACCATCTCCGGGCAATCCAAGCGCTATGGTGGATAATGCGCAGCGTTCGCAAAACCTCAATTAGCGCTAGCTCCTTGATATCAAAATGGTAAAACTCATTGTATCCCTCAACTAATTCACAGAGCTGTGCTGTTTGCTCATACTGATCTCCCGATAGAAGCATCCACAAATCTTGCACCGCAGGTGCCATTCGAGCATCGTCAAAATCCACAAAATGGGGGTTGTCATCTCGCCACAGAATATTGCCCGAGTGACAGTCTCCATGAACTCTTATTCTATTGATATCTCCGAAATCGTCGAGAATTTGCTGGCATTTACCGAGCAGATCAAGGCCTAAAGTATCGTAGGCAGGACGCAGTTCGGCGGGAATAAACTGCTCGCTAATAAGCCGGTAAGACTGCCAGCCAAAGGTTTCAATATCCAATTTGGGACGCCACTTAAAATCTACGGTTGACCCTATACTGTGAAAGCGCCCCAACAGACGCCCAAGAATCAGCAGATTATCTAAATTGTCCAACTCTGGAGCATATCCACCGCGGCGAGGATACAGGGAAAATCTAAATCCCATATGGTGATTCAAGGATGCTGCCGAGTTATTCAGCAGCGGACAGACCACCGGCAATTCCTGTTCCTGTAGCTGAAAGCAATAGTCATGCTCTTCCTTTATCTGACGGTCGTCCCAACGCCCCGGCCTATAGAACTTGGCGATCAATGGCTCTTTTTCGTCGACACCCACCTGATAGACTCGATTTTCATAGCTGTTTAATGCGATCAAGCGACCATCGGTCACATGGCCACAGCTCTCCACCGCATCCATAATCATATCCGGCGTCAGCAATTCGAAGGTATGAGTAGCAGATTTAGTCATATCAATTACCATAGAGCTCTAATCGACCATCGGCTTTGAGCGCAGGGTTTTTTTTCTGCCATGTTGGGTCTTTTTATCCATACGCTTTTTTTGCGAGTTCCTAGTTGGCTTGGTTGCTTTGCGCACCTTGGCGGTTTTGGTGACCGATTGCAATAGGGCTTGCAAGCGCTGAATCGCCTCCAAGCGGTTTTTATCCTGACTGCGGTAGCGCTGGGCCTTGATAATAACCACGCCCTCTTTCGAGATGCGCTGATCGTTGAGGGATAAGAGTCGCTGCCGATAGAGATGCGGCAAAGAGGATTCAGCAATATTAAATCTTAGATGCACCGCGGAAGAGACTTTATTAATATTTTGACCGCCGGGACCACTGGATCGGATCGCAGTCAATTCGACCTCCGAGAGTGGTACTGAGATACTGGCTGTGATCAATATCATTCACAGCACTCTATCAGCTCAAAGCGCGGTTGCATTTGCCCCTCTACCTCCACCTCCTCAATAAACATATGCAGAGGGCGAACCCATAGTCCAGAATCACCGTAGAGAGGCCGATACACCACCAGATAGTCTTCACTCTCGCTGTGTCTGGCCACCCCAATGACCTGATATTTATTGCCTTTGTAGTGTTTGTATATGCCTTTCTCTACGCTCATTTTACTCACCTAGTCCGCTAAACAACTCTCACTATTGCCTCGATAAGATCAGATAGAGACAACTTTAATTTATCTTTGGGCTTCAGTGATCCTACCCCGGCGGGGGTGCCCGTCAACAGCACATCACCTGGCTGCAGGCTAAAGAACTGAGTGACGTAAACCATCAACGATAGCACTGGCATCAGCATCTCTCCAGTATGTCCATCTTGACGCAAGTCTCCGTTTTGCCAGAGCCTGATGCGCTGATCCTGCAAATTGCCGACCCTGTCCATCGAGATAAATTCTGACAACGGGCAGGCACCATCAAATGCCTTGGCCTTCTCCCAGGGCAATCCACTGCCCTTAAGTTGTTGTTGCAGGTCGCGCAGGGTGAGATCCAATGCTAGGCCAACGCCCGCTATCACATTCTGCGCCTGCAATTCAGTGCAACCCTGAGTCAAAGGCTGCCCAATCAGTACCGCCAGCTCAGTTTCAAAGTGACATTCGCCTCTCTGGGTTGGAATGGAAATCGGCGCTTGCATACTGACAATTGCGGTACTGGGCTTAATAAAAAGTATCGGCTCATCGGGCACGGCATTATTCAGCTCTCGGGCGTGGGCAGCATAATTTCGTCCCACGCAGACAACTTTTCCTACAGGCAAGGCACTGTGTTTTTTATCAACTACATGTAGATAACTCAACCTCTGCCCCCTTTTACTTTGACCACGGCCATTTTCTTGCCAATTTGGCAGCTAATCAAATATTTTTCCAGGATTTAAAAGCCCCTTGGGATCAAAAGCCTTTTTAATCCTGCGCATCATATCAATTTCTGCTGCAGATCTAGAGTAGTGTAGATAGTCTTTTTTGAGCAACCCGACCCCATGTTCAGCACTGACACTGCCCTGATAGCGAGCCACAAGACCACCGATCTCACTACTCACAGGAACACAGCTGGCGACGAAGTCCTGTGAATCCATAGCCTCTGGTTTAAGAATATTCAAATGAAGATTGCCGTCGCCTATATGGCCGTACCAAACCAGCTCAAAATCTGCATAGCGATCTGCCACTAGCTGATCAGCCTCCTTTATAAAATCCGCCATGGACGATACTCGAACAGAGATATCGTTCTTGTAGGGCTGCCACTGCCGCAGCGCCTCCGATATCTGTTCGCGCAATTTCCACAATGACTGCGCCTGAGACAAACTCTGGCTCATCACCCCATCCAGTACCCAGCCCTGTTCAACTATGTGCTCAAAAATCCCCATAGCCTGATCCAGTAAATCTTGGTTGGCTATTTCAAATTCAAGCAGTGCATAGAATGGGGCTGCAGTGTCCAATGGCTCAGCACATCCCGTATGGGCGACCACCTTCTCCAATGCCAGCTGCGAGAAAAACTCAAAGGCACTGAGATCAATCTGAGCACTAAAGGCTTCAAGAACCTTTAGTATTGCCGAAAAGTGACTAACGCCCAATACCATTACCCTAGATTCTGTGGGGGGCCTAGTTAACTGAATCGTCACTTCGCAAATTAACCCCAGCGTTCCCTCTGAGCCGATAAATAGATGCCGAAGGTCGTAACCCGTGTTATTTTTAACCAGCCCCCTGTTCAGATCCAAGAGCTCGCCGGAACCAGTGACCACCTTGAGTCCCAACACCCAGTTGCGGGTCATACCGTAGGCTATGACTTTTATTCCCCCAGCATTGGTGGCTACGTTACCACCGATCTGGCTAGAACCAGCGGCGGCAAAATCCACCGGAAAAAAAAGATTGTGCTGCTCTGCAAAGGTCTGGAGATCGACGGTGATCATCCCAGCCCCTAGGGTCACAGTGCGCTCAAGCGGCTTAAAGTCCAGCACTTGGTTGAGTCGATCCATGGCCACCACCAGCTCTCCATTGGCAGCAACTGCTCCACCACTTAATCCTGTTCTGCCTCCAGAGGGAACAATGGCCAGATTAAATTCATTGGCCACAAGAACAATCTGCCTAACTTCCTCTACTGATCCAGGAAGAATCACTGCACAGGGCCTGGGTTGCCAAATGGTGGTGCGATCTACACCAAAACGATCAAGATCTGATTTTGACAGCAGTAGTCTGCTAATACCCACAATGCTTTTTAGGCGCTCAACAATATGCTTCGATAACATCCACAAATCCCTTATTTATTGAATAACTCATACTTCAATTATGTTACCACGACGATCAATCTGTGGATTTTCGTCAAGTTTCGCCTACCAAAAAATGAAAAATTGGCCTCTTAATCTTGGTTTAACATCGAAATTGGCGGTTAAAACGCAAAAAAACACATTTTTTTGCGTTTTAAACCACCGAAAATTAGCCAAATTAAAAAAAAACCAATACACTGCGGATTCTGAAGTGTCGACCTGCTGCATAGTGGGTAGTCCCATCGGAGTGGTCTTTGTGCTTCTACAACATTGTTTGGCTCAAAGTGTTAAGTCGGTCCCGATGTGGGGCCGGTGTTTTAAGCGTCGATTGTGGCGCAGTTATTTTTAAGTGAGGTTGTTATGTCAGAGCGAGTTACTGGCACTGTAAAGTGGTTTAACGATAGTAAAGGTTTCGGTTTTATTGAGCAGGAAGGTGGTCAGGACGTATTTGTTCACCACAGTGCCATTCAAGCTGATGGATTTAAATCTTTAAAAGAAGGTCAGGCTGTAACCATGGAAGTTGCCGAAGGCCAAAAAGGTCTTCAAGCAGAGAATGTAATAGCTGATTAAGGCTTTTTACTGCCGGATGGCAGTGACGAAATTCTTTGGGGCCCTGACAGCAATGTCAGGGCCTTTTTTGTGTAGCTAGGACCAGTATAGATGGGCGCCTGTTTTAAAGACGCCGCATTTGTTACTTTATCTTCGCTTCTTTATAGATAACGTGCTGACGAATAGTGGGATCGTACTTCTTGATCTCCATTTTCTCGGGCGTGTTACGCTTGTTCTTGTCAGTCGTATAAAAGTGTCCTGTGCCTGCACTAGACACTAGACGAATTTTTTCTCGAGCCGATTTAGCCATCTCATAATCCTCTAGATTTTCTCGCCCTGAGCACGCAGGCCGGACAAGACTTGTTCAATACCTTTTTTATCGATAATACGCATACCCTTAGTGGATACACGCAACTTCACAAAGCGTTTCTCAGATTCAATCCAAAAACGATGTGTGTGGAGATTCGGCTCAAAGCGACGACGAGTTCTATTCTTCGCATGAGATACATTATTTCCGGCCATTGGGCGCTTACCTGTGACCTGACATACTCTAGACATTGTTGCTGCCTCTTTTTGCAATTTGTGCCGTGAGCACTACCCCGTCGGCGACTGAATTCTATTCTGGAACGCTCCGATTTTTGAAGCCTCTCTTAAAGAGGCGCGTTTTATACCAGAAAGCCTGCCTTGAATCAAACAAAAAGCACAGAATAACGTCGAAACACCGAGGTTTTTCATCAGCCCGTAGCTTTAACCTATCCCCCTGAGAACAGCTTACATTTTACCCCTGTCCGCCAGAGACACCACTTCCCCCTTGCCAATGATAAAATGGTCCAGCAATCTAATATCTAAAACTTCTAAAGCTGCCTTTAAACTTTTTGTGATCTCAACATCCGCTACGCTAGGTTCTGCGCTGCCGGACGGGTGATTATGCGCCGCAATAACCGCTGCCGCATTTTTCTGGAGTGCCAACTTAACCACTTCTCGCGGATGCACGCTCGCCGCATCTATGGCCCCTTTAAACAGCTCATGGAATTCAATAAGCCGGTGACGCGTATCAAGTAGCAGTGCCACAAACACTTCCCGATGATAATCGCGCATCTGTACCGCCAGATAATCTTTTACCTTATCGGGACTGTTAAATACACAATCATTGCACAGTTGCTCTTCCAGATAGCGCTTGGTGAGCTCAAGGGTTGCCTGCAACTGACAATACTTGGCCGGCCCTAATCCCTTGGCCGCACAAAAGCTGTCTTGGTCCGCCTTCAACAGAGGCCCCAGACCGCCAAAGTGGCTGATCAAATCCCGCGCCATATCGATGGCGTTAACCCCTTTTCGCCCAATCCGCAAAAAAATGGCCAGCAACTCTGCATCCGTGAGCGCATTAGGCCCTTTCTCCAAAAGCTTTTCTCTGGGCCTGCTCTCCAGCGGCCAGTGCTTTATAGCCATAGTAAGTCCTTATTTATCAGTATAGAATCCCTTTCCTAAGTGTTATCTTAGAACCTCTGTGATGATCTATCTGGATAATTAATGAGCGGCCTTTCAAATAAACGCATAATTCTTGGTATAACCGGCGGTATCGCCGCCTATAAAGGTGCCGAGATAGTGCGGCGTTTGCAGGACCAAGGCGCTGAGGTTCGGGTGGTGATGACAGCGGCAGCCACAGAGTTTATTCGCCCCCTAACCCTGCAAGCTCTGAGCGGATATCAGGTGCACACAGACCTGCTGGACGCGGAGGCCGAGGCCGCCATGGGGCATATTGAGCTGGCGCGCTGGGCCGACCTGTTGTTAATAGCCCCTGCCACAGCCAATTTTATTTCAACCATGGTGCATGGTGGCGCCGATAGCCTGTTGAGCGCAGTTTATCTGGCTACATCAGCTAAAATCGCGGTGGCGCCAGCCATGAATCAAGCTATGTGGTCGCATACTGCAAGCCAACAAAATATTCAGGCACTGAAAGGTCGCGAAACTATTATTATTGAGCCGGATACGGGCATTCAGGCCTGTGGCGATATTGGGCCGGGCAGGTTGCAACAGCCTGAGATTATTGTCGATCAGCTAAAGGCTATTTTTGAATCCGGGCTATTGGCAGGGAAGAAAGTGGTTATTACCGCCGGCCCCACCCGTGAGGCCATAGACCCGGTTAGATATATCAGCAATCACAGTTCGGGCAAAATGGGCTATGCCCTTGCAGCGGCCCTCACGGAAGCCGGCGCCAAAGTAGTGCTTATCTCTGGGCCGGTGCTCTTAGACAGTCCAGCAGGCTGCGAGCTGATATCAGTGGTTTCCGCAGATGCTATGTTAAACGCCTCGGTTGCCGCAGTTAAAGATGCCAATATTTTTATTTCAGCAGCGGCGGTAGCCGATTACCGCGCTGTGGACGTTGCGGATCAAAAAATAAAGAAGCAGGCTGATAACCTATCACTTGAGCTAAAGAAAAATCCAGATATTGTCAGTACCATAGCAACCGACAACCCACAGCTTTTTGTGGTTGGATTTGCCGCTGAAACTGAGAATATTGAAACCTTTGCCAGAGATAAACTAGTGCGCAAAAAATTGCATGCCATTATTGCCAATGATGTATCTCGCCAAGATATAGGCTTTAACGCTGATGATAATGAGGTGAGCTGGATAGATGCGCAATCTTGCAAGCATCTGGGTAAAAAGAGTAAATCCCAACTGGCGAGGGATATAGTCAAACTTATAGCCGCCAACTATGATGGCTAAGATTAAACCGATTGGGCAATATAAGAGTATCTCTGCTTAAACCATGACTAAGGATGCCATTAATTGTGAAACCCTACCAGAAGCGATGATATCGCCCGCTGTTTTTTCAGTGCCGGATGTGGTTTTTCGCGATTATGATATCCGTGGATTTGCGGGAACTCAGATCAATGCCGAGTTCGCATTGCGACTGGGCAAAACACTGGCTGGTATTTTTCAGAAAAATGGCCACTCAGCAGTCTATATAGGCCGCGACTGCAGACTTAGCTCCCCAGCCCTAGCAGAAGCTCTGCGCACAGGGCTCATTAACGCTGGCGCCGATGTTATCGACTTGGGTGCAGTAACCACACCAGCACTCAATTTTGCCGTGTATCAGGGTGGTCAATCGAGCTGCGGAATTATGGTCACCGCCAGTCATAACCCCAGTGAATACAATGGCTTTAAAATTGTATTTCGCGGAGAGGTAATGGCGGGCGAAACATTACAGCGCATCAAATCACTGATGTGCTCCGATGCACCCTACATCGGCCGACAGGGACAGTGCGCTACACAGGAGATTATTCCCCAGTATCTGCAAAAGATTGCCGATAACTGTGCAATCAACCGGCCCTTTAAGATTGTTGTGGATGCCGGCAATGGGGTCATAGGTCCGCTCGCCGTCAGCCTTTTTGAACGTCTTGGCTGCGACCTTGTGCCGCTATTCTGCGAACCGGACGGAGCCTTTCCCAACCACGACCCCAACCCATCTGACGAGCGCAATCTGCAACAGCTTATAGGTGCTGTTAAATCGACCCAATCAGATCTGGGTTTTGCCTTTGATGGCGATGGCGATCGTCTGGTCGTGATATCCGGCAATGGCGAGATTGTTTGGCCGGATAAACTGATGATGATTTTTGCCCGCGATATTTTGCGGCGCAATCCCAACTCAGAGATCGTTTTCGACGTTAAGAGTAGCAACTGCCTAGACCGGTTAGTGCGCGAATATTCAGGTAGGCCGGTTATGTGCAAAACCGGTCATGCGCATATTAGAAAGGCCGTTCACAAAACCGGGGCCCTTTTAGGGGGTGAGTTTAGCGGCCATATTTTCTTCAATGACCGCTGGTATGGATTTGATGATGGTTTATATGCAGCGGCGAGATTATTAGAAATCCTCTGCGTTGAAAATACTCTGGACCAGATTATTAGTGAATTCGAGGATAGCGTTTATACATCGGAATTACTGATTCCGGTCAGTGAATCAGAAAAATTTAGCTTAATGAAGGCATTGTCTGATAGCTGCGAATTTAAGGGCGCCAACATTATCACTATTGACGGACTCAGGGTAGAATACCCTCGGGGTTGGGGTTTAATTAGAGCCTCTAATACCTCCGCCTATTTGACCCTGCGCTTTGAGGCCGATAACGAGAGGGAGCTGGAGCGCATCAAACAGTTATTTAGCGATGAACTAGCGCCTTTTATTAACCATTTGGAACAGTATTTATAGTTATGTCATTAAACCGAAAAGAAGCCGAAAATACCGCAGAGGTTATCTCCAGAGCCCTACCTTACATCCAGCGTTTTGCCGGCACTACTGTGGTGGTTAAATATGGCGGTAACGCGATGGTGGATGACCGCTTAAAAGAGAGTTTTGCCCGCGACATCGTGCTGATGAAAGCGGTTGGCATCAATCCCGTGGTTGTGCATGGCGGTGGGCCTCAGATCGGTCAATTGCTGGATCAATTATCCATCGAGTCCAAGTTTGTCAATGGTATGCGCGTCACCGACAGCAAGACCATGGATGTGGTGGAGATGGTACTCGGGGCTACGATTAATAAAGAAATAGTCAATCTTATTAGCAACGCGGGCGGCAAGGCTTTTGGTGTGACCGGCAAAGACGGTCGTCTGATTCGGGCTAAAAAGTTAGTGACATCCCATAAAACGCCGGAGATGGCGGCGCCCGAAATCATCGATATAGGCCAGGTTGGCGAAGTCGAGTCCATCGATAAAAGCGTGATTGATATGCTTTTACAGAGCAACTTTATACCGGTTATAGCGCCTATTGGCGTGGGTACAGATGGGTCTTCATACAATATTAATGCGGATTTAGTCGCCGGCAAGGTAGCCGAGGTTTTGAGCGCTGAAAAACTGATGCTGTTGACCAATGTGGCGGGGCTACAGGATAAGCAGGGTGATGTTCTGACCGGACTCAGTGTCGATTTGGTCGATGAACTGATTGCAGATGGCACCATCTACGGCGGCATGTTGCCAAAAATTCAATGCGCCCTTGATGCAGTTAACTCAGGGGTGGCCTATGCCCATATTATCGATGGTCGAGTAGACCATGCAGTGATGCTTGAACTCTTCACCGATGAGGGGGTTGGCACCCTGATTACCAACCGCAAATTTGGAGCGGTTTAATGGTCGCAAAACGCAGTTCCAGAGCCCAAGATATACTGCAAGCACTGGCGCGAATGTTGGAAGAATCCCATGGGGGACGCATCACTACGGCCGCGCTAGCCGCTGAACTGGGTGTTTCTGAAGCGGCTCTGTACCGACATTTCCCCAGTAAAACCCGCATGTATGAAGGCCTGATTGATTTTATTGAAGAGACTATTTTTGCTCGGGTAACCAGCATTATTAGCGATGAGCCGGATGCCGTTAACCAATGCTACAGAATTATTAGCTTAACCCTGGCATTTACGGAGAAAAATGCCGGTATCAGCCGGTTATTGCACGGCGATGCCCTGACCGGCGAAACTGCAAGATTGCACGAGCGGATCGCGCAGTTCTTCAGCCGCCTCGAATCTCAGCTTAAGCAGATACTCAGGGAGGCAGAAATTCGTCAAGGGCTTAAAATTAACGTCTCTGTATCTGTGGCAGTGAATATGCTGCTGGTTGTTCTGGAGGGCAAGATAAGTCAGTTTGTGCGCAGTGGTTTTAAACAGCCACCCACCCAACACTGGCCGGAACAATGGCCACTGCTAGCCCATCAATTATTTGACTATTAACTCAGTGGTCAAATAGGCGCTCCAGCGCCATTTTCCGTCGCCCCCAAAACCGGCTTAATATGTAGTGCGGGCTATTCTCAACTAAAACGTTAAACGCCGTACTGCTGTCGGTATTTATCTATCTGTTCAACCAGCACATTACTTTCCGGCTTAGCCTTTAGGTAGTGCATAATATCTTCAATATCAATAATGCTGGCCACTGGGATATTGAACTGGCTCTCGACCTCTTGTATAGCTGACTTATTAGTAGTTCCGCGCTCTTTTCGATCCAACCCTATCACCACCCCGGCGGCCTGTGCACCGGCTTGCTCTACCATCGCCATCACTTCTCTTATGGCAGTGCCGGCAGTGATGACATCGTCAATAATTAGGACTTTTCCCTGTAGCGGCGCGCCCACTAGTGAACCCCCCTCGCCATGGGATTTTGCCTCTTTGCGATTGAAGCAGTAGGGCACATCGATGCCATGCTGTTCTGCCAGTGCTATGCAAGTGGCCGCCGCTAGGGTAATGCCCTTATACGCGGGCCCAAATAGCACATCGAACTCTATCCCCGACTCGGCAATGGCCGCTGCATAACATCGCCCCAAGGCCGCCAGAGCGCTGCCTCGATAAAACTCTCCAGCGTTAAAAAAGTGCGGTGAAACCCGCCCCGACTTGAGCGTAAACCGCCCAAACTTTAAGGCGCCACTAGCAATCGCGTTATCAATAAACTCAATTTTATAGGTTTTCATTAGCTCTAAATCTTTACCCAGTTATTTTAACCATCAGATTATTGGGCCAGTGCCATATTCTGTACGCGAACCAGATCGGCAATTCCGTGCTTTGCCAATTCCAACATCTCAGTCAATGCCTCTCCGCTCAATGGCGCCGCCTCGGCAGTGCCCTGAACCTCAATAAAGCCTCCATCGGCATTCATCACTATATTCATATCAGTGTCGGCATTTGAATCTTCAATATAATCTAGGTCCAGCACCGGCAACCCGTTGTACACCCCCACTGAAACAGAGGCCACCATAGCGATCAGAGGATCCCCCAAAATGGCTTTTTTGCGTTGCAGGTGGCGAATTGCGTCCACCAATGCCACACAACCCCCAGTGATAGCGGCAGTTCTTGTGCCTCCGTCGGCCTGAATTACATCGCAGTCAATATGGATGGTATGCTCGCCCAGCTGCTTTACATCAACAGCGGCGCGCAACGATCTGCCAATCAGACGCTGTATTTCCTGAGTGCGGCCACTTTGCTTGCCTCGAGCGGCCTCGCGCCCCATGCGACTATTGGTGGAACGCGGCAACATACCGTATTCGGCAGTTACCCAGCCCTTCCCAGCGCCGCGCAAAAACCGCGGCACGCTGTTTTCCACGCTGGCCGTGCAAATCACCTTGGTATTGCCAAACTCAACCAGCACCGAACCCTCGGCGTGGCAGGTATAGTCGCGGGTTATTTTGACTGGTCGCAATTGTTCCGGACGCCGTCCGCTGGGTCTTTCCATAATTGATTTCCTAATAATAGAGGGATTTTAATCAGCGCTCGAATTGTAACAAATCTTCCACCTCTTGGACTGCCTTTGTTAGAATAAGCGCATATAAAAAATCTCTTGGAGAGACTATGCCTCGTAGTATGACAGCATTCGCCAGAACAGTGGGCGATTTTGATTGGGGGTCGGTGAGTTGCGAGCTGCGCTCGGTCAACCATCGATTTTTAGAAATCGGTTTCCGAATGCCCGAAACGGTGCGCGAACTGGAAATGCAATTTCGCGAAATGGCGCGCAAAAAGCTCGGCCGCGGAAAGATCGACTGCTCTCTTCAGATCAATTTTAATCGTGCCGATACCTCTATGGCTGTCGACTTGGAGTTGGCTCGACGCCATATAGAGATAGCTGAAAGCATTGCCGCGCAAACAAAAAATCCGGCACCTATCTCTGCAATAGATATTATGAAGTGGCCGGGGATTTTAAAAGACCTAGAGGTCGACACTAAGCAGCTCCACAACGCCGCTTTACAAACATTTGATCAAGCACTTAATCAAATGCTCGAAGGGCGCCAACGCGAGGGCGCAAAACTTGCCGATATGATTGAACAACGCCTGCAAGGCATAGAGACTCAGGTGTCTGTGGTGCGCGAACATTTGCCGGAGATTCTCAATCAACAGCGTCTGCGCCTTAACGAAAAGCTGTCGGAGCTAAAAACCCAACTCGATGAAGGTCGGTTGGAACAGGAGATGGTTATTATCGCCAATCGCGCCGATGTAGATGAAGAATTAGATCGCCTAAATGCGCATATTAGTGAAATTCGCAATGTCTTAACTCGCCCAGAATCTGTGGGACGGCGGCTGGACTTTCTGATGCAAGAGTTAAATCGCGAGGCCAATACGCTGGGTTCAAAATCAATTGCCGGTGTTACCACTCAGGCCTCAGTCGAACTGAAAGTGCTGATAGAACAGATGCGCGAGCAGATTCAAAACATCGAATAAATTTTCTTGATGCCCAAACCCGAGCCCCGCTGATAGCTTCAACGCCGCTACTTTAGAAACCGACTAATTCTCTCCAGCACATTGGTTACCTGCTCTGTATTTAGAGCTTTATCCATTCTCCGGTTAGTTCTATCCAGTGATTGATAACCACCAACTGCGTTAACCTCCAAGATAGAATCAGCACTGATAATACTATAAGCACTGTAACTCGAAGAAATGACCCAATCGCGCTGATCAAAACTACCGAATAGATCAACACCCGTTGAGTAATCTGTGATGTTATTGGTCACTCCTAGGTAGTTCTTCATTAACGTCGGCACCACATCCTCATGGGAGGTGAAGCTATTCAAATACTGTTTGTTCGCCTTATCCAATACCTGCGGACCAATCAGAAGAAATGGCACTTTTACCTGTGAATTAGTGAAATTACTGTTGTGACCCCAGAAGTTAAGCTTGTTGTCATTCAGCTCCTGTCCATGGTCGCCAGTAATCAGGATCATGGTATCGTCTAACATACCCTGTGCTTGCAGCGTCTCAATCACCTCTTTTACCAGACTGTCAACATAGCTAACACTGGCCTTATAGCGATTAAACAACGGTGTTGGGTCTGTATCCTTGCTTAACAGCAAGTAATTCAACTCTTTCAGCATAGGCTCGAATTTTGACTCATAACTTGTCGGGAAATCATAGCCGTGTGGAGAATCAAAAAACAAAAATGAAACCACTGGTTTTGAACGGCTCGACGACTGATACCAAGCCTTCCAATCATCGATTAAATCTCGATCTCTCTCTGATACTGTATTGCCTTCAGAACCAATGCGCAAATCAGGTACATGACGGAAAACCGTGCGATCAAACTCAGGGTTGATAAGCTGTGCAGAAGCAAAAATGCCAAGTTGGTAATCCAGCTGTTGTAATCTATCAACCAATACTGATGAACGTTGATTGGCTAGAAAAGCATGCCAATAGGCTCCCGGAATACCGTAAAATAAGCCAAAAATTCCGGTTCGAGTAGAATTACCCGCCGACATATGGTCGTTATAAACTAACCCTTTCTTAGAAAGCTCCCAGATTGTAGGCATTACCTCTGGCGTAAAAGTATCATAGCGCCAGCTATCGATCACCAGGAACAAAATATCTTTAGGCCGCTGTGGAGCCTGCCCTGCAATAGGGTTTAGCGGATAACTCAAATCCCCCTTTGCCATCCACCTTTAAACGCCGCTGCTGTTCAATCGCAACCAAGTCTACCCAGCCTAACTTTTGGAGCTGTGAGTTGGCAGTCAATGGATAGTACAGGGGCAAGTATCGACTGACCATAGATACTGGCTGGTTTGCATATGCAAAAGCCCAAGCATGAATTAGATTGGCGACAATAAATACTGCAAATATAGAGTAGCCTAGCTTGCGCCCCAGCTTCGGTTTAATGCTTTGTTGTTTACGCTCTAGTAAAGAGACTAACCAAAATTCAAGTATTAAAACCGCAACCAAACCGCCGATAACCATTAACCAGACTGTGAGGGGGAAACTGACAATATCGCCCGCTAGAATTAGCCCCACTACTACCGCATTAATATGGAATCTGTATTGAGCAAAGACAATCGTGTCCATAAATAACAGCATCAACCCCAATGCTCCAATCAGGGCAATCACCAGTCTTCGAGGGGTCTGCTGAAGAAACAGAGCTGGCAGTAAAAACAGCCCAATCACCATAGCTAATAGGCTCATCTGCCCAATGGTGGAAGTGATAACAAATACTGTTGATAACCAAGTAACCAGTTCAGCTGGAAAAAATATAAAAAAGCGCGTAGAAATTAAAGAGGCGAAAAGCGCATTGATCAGGATAAACCAGCCCAGCGCACGATGATTGTATTTGGCCATAGTAAAAGTCCATTAAATTAACACTAAACCTTTGCACAAAACTCCACAGATCAGCCAAGGACGACCCTATCAACCAATGATAATTAGGGCAAGCAATCTTTGCATTAGTCCCATCAGTAACAGCTCACACAGCTGTGCAGTTCTGATTTGACGATACTGGGGAAGTGATCCTATTGCCATCCTTCACCATCAACCGCATAGGTTTCGGATGCACAAAGCACCCTCTGCGTAGAGAACATGGATTTATTTTTCTACTGCTGTAAACTCGTTACCGCTAACAATTATTCAAACCTAACAATTTTTTTCTATATGGCACTAGGTACTCTGTTTATTATTTCAGCCCCTTCCGGCGCGGGTAAAACCAGCTTGGTTGCGGAATTGCTGAGCCGACTCGATAATATTCAGGTGTCGGTATCCCATACCACCAGAGCCAGCCGCCGCGGCGAGCAGGATGCTGTCAATTATCACTTTGTATCGCGCCAGCAGTTTGAAAGCATGGTGGCAGATCAAAAATTTGTTGAGTATGCCGAGGTGTTTGGCAACTACTACGGCACTTCCGAGGAATGGGTCAACAGCGCATTAAATCGGGGGATCGATGTGATTCTTGAAATTGACTGGCAGGGCGCTGAGCAGGTGCGGGAGAAATTTTCTCGCAGCGTAAGCATTTTTATTCTACCGCCCAGCAAGCAGACACTGCTTGAGCGACTCAAAGGCCGAGGTCAGGATGAAGCCGCGGTAATTGAAAAGCGTGTTGCCGCCGCGACCGAAGAAATGAGTCACTATAAAGATGCCGATTATTTAGTGATCAACGATCAGTTTGAGATCGCCTGCCACCAGTTGCAGGCAATTGTCGAAGCTCAGCGCTGCGAAATTAATGCCCGAGGGCATGAAAAATTGCTGACAGATTTATTGTCGTAACCCTCTATATTAGGTAAACTAGTCGACCCTCGGTGGCAAATGGCCACAAATTCCAATTAATTTTTATGCACAGCGGATAAAAAATGGCTCGCATTACTGTAGAAGATTGCTTAAATCACGTAGACAACCGTTTTGAATTGGTGATGGTGGGCTCCAAGCGCGCCCGTCAGATCGCCGTAGACGGTCGCCCCCCTTTAGTTGATGGAGAGAATGACAAACCCACAGTTATTGCGCTCCGTGAGATTGAGCAGGGTCTGATTAGTCCGGAGATCCTTCAAGAAATAGATCGTGACTACGAAATCGTAGAATCCGAAGAAAGTTCAGAAGGCGCTCCTCAAGACTCTGTCTAACGCAGCTCTAAAGCCAGGGAGGAGGGCAAGTGCTTTCAGTACTAACTAACAAGCTCTCTAACTATCTCGACAAAAAAGAAGTCAAAAAAGTCGAACGCGCCTTTAGGTACGCGGAACAATGCCACTCGGGCCAGATACGTCAGAGTGGCGACCCCTACATTACGCACCCCCTTGCAGTGGCCAATATTCTTGCCGATATGCGGCTGGATCATGAAAGCCTGATGGCTGCGCTTCTTCACGATGTGATTGAAGATACCGGCGTTACCAAAGGTCAAATCAGTCGTCGCTTTGGCCGCACTGTTGCCGACTTGGTGGACGGTGTCAGCAAACTGAGTGAAATTGAATTTGAGACTAAGGCGCAACTACAGGCTGAAAGTTTTCAAAAGATGACCTTGGCAATGTCAAAGGACATTCGCGTGGTCTTGGTCAAATTGGCAGATCGACTGCACAATATGCGCACTCTGAGTGTGCTGGCCCCAGAAAAGCGTCGCCGCATCGCACGCGAAACACTGGATATTTATGCGCCTATCGCCCAGCGCCTGGGCATCAATGGTATTCGTATAGAATTTGAAGATCTGGGTTTTGCCACTATGTATCCCCTGCGCCACAGGCGTCTGCGGGAGGCGATGAAAGCAGCGGGCAAAAATCGCAAAGAAATTGTCGCCGAAATACATCAATCTATTGAAGTTCGCCTAGAGCAAGAGTCATTTCCCGCGATTGTTAAGGGCCGCAAAAAACATCTGTGGAGCATTTACCTAAAGATGCGCGAAAAGAAAAAGTCTTTTCGCGATATTATGGACGTGTTTGCATTCCGACTGATTGTTGACTCAGTGGACGACTGCTACCGCACTCTGGGCATAATGCACAATATCTTCAAGCCCGTACCCGGTGAATTTAAAGACTATATCGCCATACCAAAGGCCAATGGTTATCAGTCTTTACACTCTGTTTTAGTGGGTATGCACGGAGTGCTAATTGAAGTGCAAATTCGCACCAAAGAAATGGAGCAGATGGCCAACTACGGTATTGCCGCGCACTGGGAATACAAAACCGGAAATAAAACCGTCGAGGCCAGTCAGCGGCGTGCTATCCGCTGGGTTCAGGGTCTCTTGGAGATGCAAAAACAGGCCGGTGACTCACTGGAGTTTCTGGAGCATGTCAAGGCGGATCTATTTCCCGATGAAATTTATGTGTTTACACCTAAGGGCAGCATAATTGAGCTGCCCTCTGGCGCAACACCTATAGATTTTGCCTACTCGGTTCATACAGATCTGGGCAATAGCTGCATAGCCTGCCGCGTCGATGGAGAGCTCACCCCACTGTCGGAGCAACTTGAAAGCGGCCAAAAGATCGAGATTGTGAGCACTGAGGGTGCTCAACCCAATCCCAACTGGCTCAATTTTGTGGTAACCGCGAAAGCGCGAAGTGCCATTCGCCACTTCCTTAAAAATCAGCAACATGATGAGTCTGTCGATCTGGGTAAGCGGCTTTTGGATCGGGCGTTGGCCAACTATGGCACCAAATACAATCAGCTTAGAAAATCACAAATCAAGCGACTTCTCAAAGAGACTTCAGCCCCTACCTTCGAGTACGTTTTGCAACAGATTGGGCTCGGTAATCGGGTGCCTTTTGCAGTGGCTAATCTGCTTGTTCCGCCATCAAAACGCAATATACCTGAGGGTAAGCGCAACTCCTCTCTACCCGTAGTTATAGATGCATCTGACGGCCTTCTACTGCAGTATGCCCGATGCTGCCATCCAATCCCGGGAGACCCTATACTGGGCCATGTTACACCGGGGAAAGGCCTGGTAATTCACTTGGAATCCTGTCGCAATCTCAAAGAAGTTCGCTTCCATCCAGAAAAGTGTATGCCGCTTACCTGGTCCAGAGTGGTGCATGGTGAATTTCCTGTAGAGCTTAAAGTTGAAATAACTCCAGAACGCGGCTTTATTGCTGCACTCGCCTCGCGCATAACCGAGGAAGATGCGACAATTGAAAACATTAACGTCACTGAAAAAGACGCTTTCACCAGTATTGTAGATGTGGTGATAACGGTTCGTGATAGGATTCATCTTGCGGAAATACTGCGCCGAGCTCGAAGTCTAACCTCTGTGCGGCGTATCTACAGAGTACGGAATAAATAGGAATAGCTTATGTCCAATAAAGCCCATATTTACACTGAAAAGGCACCCGCCGCAATCGGCCCTTACAGTCAGGCAGTCAAGGTCCACCAAACGGTTTATCTATCGGGGCAAATCCCTCTAGATCCCGAAACCATGGAGTTGGTGGGCGGCGATATACAACAGCAAGCTCGTCAGGTATTTGCAAACCTCCGAGCCGTCTGTCAGGCCTCTGGTTCGGACCTCAAAGGCATTGTTAAGCTCAATATCTACCTGACCGATCTGGGCAATTTTGCGGCTGTTAACGAAGTAATGGCAGAGCTATTCGACGAGCCCTATCCCGCCCGAGCGGCAGTTGGCGTAAAGGCGCTACCCAAGGGCGCAGAGGTGGAAATGGACGCTATTGTGGTTGCTAGCTAATCAGCTAACAACGCAAGATATCCCTCTTTATAGGAGGGATATTTAAATGGGTAGCCAGCCTCTAAAAGCCGGCGGTTACTACAGCGTCGCGTGGCACTCAGTTTGACCGATTCTTCAGTCAGCTCAACCGACATTTGAACAGCTAACCATCGGCGCAGCTGATGTTGGGTTACCGGCTCTGAATCCGACGCCAAATAAATATTTTGAAGCCTCTCTCCGCCGCCAAAAAGGCCTATTAAATGGGCCAATACGCCTGCACAATCCTCACGGTGAATGCGGTTGCTCCACTGTTCTGGCTGTGCTGGCCGGCCTTTTCCGGCAATTATTTGATTGAGCATTCTGCTGCGTCCGGAGTCGGCGCCATAGATACCAGAAAATCTAACCAGCGTATTGGCACAGGGTAGGCGCTGAATAATCTGCTCGGCCTGTAACAGTATCTGCCCAGAAAATGTTTGCGGCTCAGCCGCGGAGCATTCATCCACCCAAGCGCTTCCGCAATCACCATAGACACTGGTGCTGGACACCCAAATAACCAACTTTGGCGGTCTTTGCGTAGCCGTAACCGCGGTTAATATGGAGTCGGCGGCAGCTAGATATGAATCGCGATAGGCCTGCTCGGTAAATTCTGCCGGGGTCAGGGTAGCCACCCAAATATCAAAACCTTGGGACACCGCCGATTGTAACTGCTCGGGGTCAGTGATATCGCCGGCAATAGCAATTATCCCTGCGCGCAGGTTTTTTGGATTGCGCTTACATCCAAAGCATTGATGCTTATCGGCCAATAATGCCGCGACCCGCTGTCCAATATCACCACAACCAAGAAAAAGGATTTTCAATTAAAATTCTCACTCTTATTAAAATTAGCTATTATGAGCCATAAAATACTCAAAACGAGAAAAGCCCGATGACATTCACAGTACTTTGGTCAGGCCGCGGAACCCTGCAATCAGAGTCAGCTTCTATCCTCACCATGACCGCAGGCAGCTCACTGGAAACGCTCTATTATAGGCTCGCATCTGGCTTGGGTGTTGTCATTTTTCCACAATCCGCATCTCTGGATCCCAATTTTAAGGGGTCAGGGCTGGTCACTGGCTAATGCCTGCACTCAGCCTAGACAAAATAGCGACTAACCAACTGCGGGGTGTCGGTCCTCAGCTAGCCAAGCGGCTACAAAAACTGGGATTGCGCAACCTGCAAGATCTATTGTTTCATCTGCCACTGCGCTACGTAGACAGAACCCAAATAACCCCGATCAGCAGCCTCCAGCCACTGACAGAGGTAGTTCTCGAAGGACAGATTAAAACTAGCGAGGTTGTTTTTGGCCGCAGGCGAAGTTTGCTGTGCAAGCTTCAGGATAACAGCGGCACCGCTGTATTGAGGTTTTTTCATTTTAGTCGCGCCCAACAAGAACGCCTAAAACCCGGTGTTCGACTGCGCTGTTTTGGAGAGGTAAGGCGCGGCAGATTTGGTCTCGAACTCTATCACCCAGAGTACCAGCATATAGACGGCAACAATGCGGCCAGTTTGGAAAAAACATTAACCCCCATCTATCCCACCACTGAGGGAATCACTCAGGTACGCATTAGGGATCTCTGTACTCAAGCATTAGAGCATCTTAACCGCCATGGCATCTCGGAACTATTGCCAGAACAACTTAAACAGCAAATAGGTGGTGCGCTCTCCTATTCTCTTATCGATGCTCTACAACTTATCCACTCACCGCCGCCAGGTACCGAACTGCATCGCTTGGCCAGAGGTGAGCACCCCGCACAGCAACGATTAGCGGCAGAAGAACTGATTGCACACAACCTGAGTCTTTTAAAATTACGGCAAAAAGTTCAGCGCCAGCAAGCCCCAATACTGGTAGAAAATAAGGCGGCTCTAAATAGCCTTCTCGAGCAATTACCCTTTGAGCTCACCGCCGCTCAACAGCGCGTCGCGGCGGATATTCAAGCGGATATCAGTAAAAATATTCCCATGCTGCGCTTGATTCAGGGCGATGTGGGGTCGGGCAAAACTGTGATCGCTGCTATGGCGGCATTGCAGGCCATCGCCAATGGCAAACAGGCTGCGCTAATGGCTCCCACGGAAATCCTCGCCGAACAACACCGCATGAATTTTGAGCAGTGGTTTCAGCCTATGGACATTCGCATTGCCTGGTTAACCGGCAAAGTTAAGGGCAAGGCTCGAGAAATGCAGCTGGAAACTATTGCCAATGGCAGTGCGCAAATGGTGATCGGCACCCATGCACTGTTTCAAGAAAGCGTGCAGTTTAAGGATCTGGGTTTAAGCATTATTGACGAACAGCATCGCTTTGGGGTCCACCAGCGTCTGGCTCTGCGCAATAAGGGTTTTGGTTGTGACGATTCCCAAAAAGATGCAACTGCCCCTCATCAACTTATTATGACGGCAACGCCGATTCCGCGAACATTGGCAATGAGCGCCTATGCCGACCTCGATTGCTCCGTTATTGATCAACTGCCGCCCGGGCGAACGCCCGTGAAAACAGCCGTATTAAGCAATCTGCGCCGCAATGATATTATTCAACGAGTCAGGGCATCCTGTGCCGACGGACGCCAAGCCTACTGGGTGTGCACATTGATTGAAGAATCCGATGTACTTGAAGCTCAGGCCGCCGAGGTCACCGCCAACGAATTGCAGCTTATGCTGCCCGAACTGTCCATAGGCTTAGTGCATGGCCGCATCAAACCGCGCGAAAAATTAGCGGTGATGGATGCCTTTAAATCTGCTGAGATAAATTTGCTGGTGGCGACCACGGTCATAGAGGTGGGTGTGGATGTGCCCAATGCCAGTTTAATGATTATTGAAAATGCCGAGCGCTTGGGATTATCGCAATTACACCAACTCAGAGGCAGAGTGGGCCGAGGTGCAATTCAAAGCCATTGTGTTCTGCTCTACAGTCATCCCATATCCGCCAATGGCAGTGCGAGATTAAAGATTATGCGCGAAACCACCGACGGTTTCGCCATTGCAGAGAAAGATCTTGAATTAAGGGGGCCGGGGGAGTTGCTGGGCACGCGCCAAACCGGCGATATGCAACTACAAATTGCCGACTTACAGCGCGATGCACAGCTGCTACCACAAATAAAACAAGCTGCCGAGAGTCTTCTTAACCATCACCCCAACAATGTCTCAGCACTGATCGATCGCTGGCTGGGTTCAAGTGAACAATATGCGCAGGCATAAATGCAGTGGTCTTATGTGGAATTTTTTTTAAAATTGCTATTTTAATTTTGTCGCGACCGCTTATAATCAGCGCCAAGAAAACTGAGGGAATAACCCATGGCTTTTAGTAATCCGATTTCAGACCTGTTTGGCAAGTCCCCTATAAAACCGCTTCAAGAACATATGTCTCTTGTTGTTAAATGTTCTTCCCAACTGACCCCTTTTTTCGATGCAGCTATTGCCAATCAATGGGAGCAGGCCTCAGATATCTTTGACAGCATTTCAAAAGACGAAGACCATGCAGATGAACTAAAAAAACAATTTCGTCTCAATATGCCGAAAAGTCTTTTTATGCCAGTTTCACGCTCAGATCTACTGGGCATATTGGCTCACCAAGACAGTATTGCCAATCTATCCAAAGATATATGCGGCATAGTGCTGGGTCGTAAAATGGATATTCCCAAGTCACTGCAAGCAGATTTTCTAGGCTTTATCAAAAGCGCTATTCAAACCTCGGAGCAGGCCTTGAAGGCCATCAACGAACTGGACGAGCTTCTTGAAACAGGATTTGTCGGACAGGAAGTAAAGTTTGTCCAAAAATTGATCCGCGAACTGGATGCACAGGAGCACAGAGTTGATAAGAAGGAAAGAAAGCTTCGTCTGGGCCTATTTAAAATTGAGCATGATTTGCCGCCAATCCATGTGATGTTTCTCTATAACGTCATTGATAATATTGGTGAGGTCGCCGACACCGCAGAGCGTGTGGGCAACCGTTTAGAGCTCCTCATAGCCAAATAAATAACTTTCGGAACCCATCATCATGGAATTATTTACTGAGTACGGCACCCTATTGATTATTCTTGCGGGAATGTTCGGCTTTTTTATGGCCTGGGGTGTTGGCGCCAATGACGTAGCCAACGCAATGGGCACTTCAGTGGGCTCCAAAGCACTGACTATCAAACAGGCCATTCTAATCGCCATGGTATTTGAGTTTGCCGGTGCCTACCTAGCTGGCGGTGAAGTGACCTCCACTATACGCAAAGGCATTGTAGACACCGCTATATTTGCTGAACAACCGGACTACCTAGTGTTCGGGATGTTATCGGCTCTTTTGGCCGCCGGCACCTGGTTGATGATCGCAAGCATTATGGGCTGGCCAGTTTCAACCACCCATTCTATTGTCGGATCAATTGTTGGTTTCGCCGCTGTGGGCGTATCCGTAGATGCGGTTAATTGGGACAAGGTAAGCACCATAGTGGCCAGCTGGGTAGTATCGCCAGTGCTAGCAGGGACCATTTCCTTTGCCCTTTTCCGCAGTGTTCAACGGCTAATTCTGATTCATGATAATCCGTTTGAAAGAGCCAAGAAATACGTGCCCTTTTATATGTTTGCCGTGGGATTCCTAATGGCAATGGTAACCATGCTCAAAGGCTTAAAACATGTCTTTAAAGATATAGGCGTGCAACTGAACTTTAGTGAAACTGCTGTATTAGCAGCAATTTTCGGATTGCTAGTGGCGGTTCTCGGCACCTATTTGCTGTCAAAGGTAAAACGTGACGAATCCCTTGAGGTAAATGACCGTTTTGCCAATGTAGAAAAAGTGTTCGCGGTACTGATGGTATTTACCGCCTGTAGTATGGCCTTTGCCCATGGCTCAAATGATGTAGCCAACGCGGTTGGTCCTCTGGCCGCCGTGGTTAACGTGGTCAGCTCCGGTGGTGATATAGCTGCAAAAAGTGCTATGCCCGGCTGGATTTTGCTATTGGGCGGGGCCGGTATTGTTGTGGGTCTGGCGACCTACGGCTTTAAGGTGATGGGCACCATTGGTCGCAAAATCACTGAACTGACTCCGAGTAGAGGATTTGCTGCGGAGCTGGGTGCTGCGGCCACCGTAGTATTGGCATCGGGAACCGGCTTGCCCATATCCACCACCCACACCTTGGTGGGAGCTGTATTAGGGGTTGGAATGGCGCGTGGTATTGGCGCGCTCAATTTGCGTATGGTAGGGGCAATTTTTGTATCTTGGGTGGTTACCCTTCCCGCCGGCGCCGCACTCTCAATCCTTTTCTTCTTTTTCTTTAAAGGGGTATTTGGATAATCCTAATTTCGCAGTTGAACTGTCAACGAAATCAATTTAAGCGCGATAACTGTGCAATTGACAGATTCTAGCCACTGCTCTACGCACCAATACTGTGCCACGCCAATAACCGCCGACTTAAAACTCTTGTCAGGAAACTTTTTTAGTTTGGCACGAATTTTGTATATGGTAGGGTAGAAAGGCGCTAGGTTGTCAACCCACTCTTTTAAGGGCAGCAGCCTAGTGCATCATAAGATGAGACCTTTGCACGGATAGAGATTTTGTTCTCAGACAAGGCAAAATCGCACGGAATAAGGGAGTTTATAGATCATAAATGACCGAATGAGTACGATTTTAACGCCGTATGAGGGCAAAAGATCATTTGCGCAAAGGTCTCAAGATAAGTGAAGGAAAAAATAATGTTAAATGTAGTTGTAGTAGGTAACGGCATGGTGGGTCACCATTATGTGGCGCAGCTAGTGGATTCCGGTATTGATGCCAAAATTACCGTTATTGGTGGCGAACCCAGACCCGCTTATGATCGGGTTCACCTCTCGGAGTTTTTTGCCGGCCGGTCGCCAGAAGAACTGGCACTTACAACTAGAGAGCATTACGCTGAATTGGGAGTCGATGCTCATTTTGGCGATCCTGTCGAGCGCATAGATCGCGACAATAAAACGGTCATTACTAACGCTGGCCGCAGCTTCTCCTACGACAAGCTAGTGCTGGCCACCGGCTCCTATCCCTTTGTGCCCCCAATAGCGGGCTCTGACCACCAAGCCTGTGCGGTGTACCGAACCATCGATGATTTAGGCAATATTCAAGCACAGTCCAAAGGTGCAAAAGTAGGGGTTGTCGTGGGCGGCGGTCTGCTGGGTCTAGAAGCAGCCAATGCACTGCAAAATCTCGGCCTGGAAACCCATGTAGTCGAATTCGCACCCGGGCTAATGGGCGTGCAATTAGATACTGGTGGCAGCGCCATGTTGCGCCGCAAGATTGAGGCCCTAGGGGTGCAAGTACACACTAGAAAGGCCACAGAGGTCATTGAAGAAAATGTACAGGGCGAAACCCGCCTAGAGATGAAGTTTGCCGATGGCGAGTCGCTGGCCACAGATGTTATTGTATTTTCTGCGGGAATTCGCCCCTATGATCAACTGGCACGGGATGCAGATCTCAAGGTTGGCGAACGCGGTGGAATTGACGTCGATTACCATTGTAAAACCAGTGATTCAGATATTTTTGCTATAGGCGAATGCGCTCTGTTTGGCGGTCGTATCTTCGGTTTGGTAGCGCCAGGTTACCGCATGGCTGAGGCCGCAGTCAGCCAACTCGGCAACGATCCCATACCTTTTCAGGGTGCAGATATGAGCACCAAGCTAAAATTGCTCGGTGTAGATGTGGGTTCCATTGGCGATGCTCACGGCAAGTGTGAAGGCTCCATTGCCTATACTTTTAGCGATGAGCGTATCGAAATCTACAAACGTATTATCGTCAGCGCAGATGGCAAAAAACTACTGGGCGCTGTTTTAGTCGGTGACTGCTCAGACTATGACAGCTTGCTCCAGTACTTTTTAAATGACATTGAGCTGCCCGCAGACCCTGAAACCTTAATTCTGCCTTATAACGCCGGCTCTGCACCCACTTTGGGCGCCGCGGCACTGCCTGCCACCGCCACTATCTGCTCCTGCCACAATGTCAGCAAAGGCGATATTGTCGATGCGATGGAGGCGGGACACTGCTCCCTTGCCGCGGTAAAATCTGAAACCGCCGCCAGCACCGGTTGCGGTGGCTGTACCGCACTGCTGAAAAATATTGTCGATACCGAAATGGCCGAGCGCGGACTTGAAGTTGATACCTCGATCTGCGAACACTTTGCCCACACCCGCCAAGAGTTGTTCCATCTGATCAAAGTGGGCAGTATCAAAAGCTTTGATGAGCTACTCGACAAACATGGCACGGGGCGCGGCTGTGATATCTGCAAGCCAGCGACCGGATCTATCCTCGCCTCACTGTGGAATGACTATGTCTTAGAAGAAAAACATGTGGGCTTGCAGGATACCAACGATACATTTTTAGCCAATATGCAAAAAAACGGGACCTACTCTGTAGTTCCGCGAATTGCCGGTGGTGAAATCACTCCCGACAAACTGATTGTGCTGGGTCAGGTGGCGAAGAAATATAACCTCTATACAAAGATTACTGGAGGTCAGCGCATTGATTTATTCGGTGCGCGAGTGCAGCACCTGCCCGCTATCTGGAAAGAATTGGTCGAGGCCGGTTTTGAAACGGGTCACGCCTACGGCAAAGCATTGCGCACAGTGAAATCCTGTGTGGGCAGCACCTGGTGTAGATACGGCGTGCAAGACAGTGTCGCTATGGCTCTGTATGTAGAAAACCGCTACAAAGGCCTGCGCTCACCGCACAAGCTAAAATCCGCAGTGTCGGGCTGTACTCGGGAATGCGCCGAGGCCCAGTCTAAAGACTTTGGTGTGATAGCCACAGAAAATGGTTGGAATCTATTTGTTTGCGGCAACGGCGGTATGAAACCACGCCATGCCGACCTGTTCGCCACTGATTTGGATGATGAAACTCTGATTAAATACATAGATCGCTTTTTAATGTTCTATGTGCGCACCGCTGACCGCCTGCAGCGCACTTCTGTGTGGATGGACAACCTAGAGGGCGGTCTGGATTATCTCAAGCAGGTAGTGATCGAAGATTCTCTGGGTATCGCCGCCGAACTTGAAGAACAGATGAACAATATTGTCGGCACCTATCAATGTGAGTGGAAAACCACCATTGAAGATCCTGAGCGTCTCAAGCGTTTTGTGCAGTTTGTTAATACTGACGAAGACGACGAGAAGATTATCTTTGTGCAGGAACGCGGACAGCCGCGACCGGCTACAGAAGAAGAGCGCCAGACACTACTGAAAGAAACTGCGTAGGAATTGATATGACCCAAGATAACAAACTAGTGGCTCTGTGCAAACAGTCCGACCTTATACCCAACTCAGGCATTTGTGCACGCGTAGGAGATCAACAGATTGCCCTATTCTATCTGCCCAAGGAAACGCCTCAGGTGTATGCCATTGGCGACTGGGACCCCATTGGCAAAGCCAATGTGTTATCCCGAGGCATAGTCGGAGATATTGACGGGCGCATCGTTGTCGCCTCGCCACTCTATAAGCAGCACTTCGATCTTCACACCGGCGATTGCCTAGAAGACGCAACGGCCAATGTGCCCTGCTACCGCGTCAGCCTAGATGGCGATCAAGTGCTGATCGCACTTTAAACGTAGATATGTACCAGATTTGGGACCTAATAATATGATTTTTGGACGGAAAAAGCGCAAACCAATCGTCATTCCTGCCAAGCCAGTCGCTGAGTGGAAATACACCACCTGTAACTATTGCTCGACCGGCTGCGCGATTGAAGTTGGCTTGAGCGAAGAGGGCAAAATCGTCTCCAGTCGCGGCCATGCGGGCGCGGATGTAAACCGCGGCAAGCTCTGCATCAAGGGAATTCTCGAGCACGATCTATTTCAATCGGCCGGGCGCGGCACCCAACCCCTGATGCGCAACCGCTTCCAAGAAGAATTTCAGCCAACCGACTGGGATACAGCTCTGGACCACAGCGCCGCCAAGATCAAGGAAATCCAACAGAAGTACGGCCGCGACAGTTTTGCCGTGGTGTCCACGGGCCAGCTGTACACCGAAGAGTTTTACACGCTGGGCAAGTTGGTGCGCGGCTGTATCGGCACCAACAATTACGATGGCAATACCACGCTGTGCATGGCGTCCGCGGTGGCCGGCTATAAGCGCTCCTTCGGCTCGGATGGCCCGCCAGGGTGCTACGAAGACTTTGAGCATACACAGTGCTTTATGGCATTCGGCTCCAACCTTCCAGAGCAACACCCGATTATTTACTGGCGCCTGAAAGAAGCGCATGAAAAACGCGCCTTTCCGATTATCTGTGTCGACCCGCGGGTGACCATGCTGGCGCAGTTCGCAGATATTCACCTGCCGATTACACCAGGCACCGATTGCGTTCTGATCAACGCCATGCTGCATGTGATTATCTCTGAGGGCCTGCATGACGAGGAGTACATCCGCGCCCACACCAATGGTTTCGAGGAACTCAAAGCCACGGTGGCAGACTATGACCCGGTTCAGGCCCAGCATATATGCGGTATTGACGAGGACATGATCCGCCATGTGGCACGGCTTTACGCCAAAGCCGATGCGGCCATGTCAATCTGGACCATGGGCATCAATCAGAGTACCCACGGCACCGACGGCGTATGCAATATCAACAATCTAAATTTGATAACGGGAAATATCGGCAAGCCCGGCGGCACCTCCCTGTCCATTACCGGCCAGTGTAATGCCATGGGCACCCGCGAGTGGTCGTCCTGCTCTGGATTGCCCGGTTACCGCAAACTGGAAGAAGCGGCGCACCGCGAGGAAATCGCCGATTTTTGGGGAATCGATCCCGAGTTTTTCCCCAAGCAGCGCGGTTTAGCGCAAACTGATATCTTCCCAGCTATCGAGGCCGGTCAGATCAAGGGGCTGTGGCTGGTCGCCACCAACCCGCTCACGTCCATGCCCAATCAGGCGCGCATGCGCAAGATGTTCGAAAAACTGGATTTTCTGATTGTGCAGGACGTGTACGAGGATGTGGAAACCAATCAGTATTCCCATGTATTTTTCCCCGCCGCGGTCTGGGCGGAGAAAGAGGGCTGTCAAACCAACACCGAGCGCCGCGTCAACCTAGTCCGCAAGGTGATTGAACCCATGGGCGATTGCAAGGCGGATTTCTGGATCTTCCGCGAAATGGCCAAGCGCTTCGAAAACGGCCAAGTAATCAATTTCCCAGAAACCACTGAAGCCACCTTTGAAGAGATGAAAGAGCTATCGGTTGGCGCAGACCGCACGCTGGACATCTCGGGGATGACCTACAGCAAGATTGAACAGGCCAAGGGTATTCAGTGGCCCTATCGCGAGGATGCACAGGGGCTCAAAGGGGATGCTCGCCTCTATACCGACGGCAAATTCCAGACTCCAGACGGCAAGGCCAATCTGATTGCGGTCAAATTCCGCGACAACAACGAGAAGCCGGACGACAGCTACCCCTTCTGGTGCAACAGCGGCCGCGTGGTCGAACATTTCCACACCCGCACCAAGACCGGAAAGATCGGCAACCAAAACAAGTTTAGCCCCACGCCCTATATGGAAATTAATCCAGACGCGGCAGAGGAGCTCGGTGTCGAGCACCTGTCCTATGTGCGCCTAGTGTCCAGACGTGGTGATGCGGTGGTGCTGGCCCAGCTTACCCATCGGGTACCGCGCGACATGATATTTATCCCCTTCCATTTTTACGACTGCGTGAACCGGCTGACTCTGGGCCTGCTCGATCCCATCTCGCGGCAGCCCGCATTTAAGCAGTGCGCAGTGCGCATCGAAAAAGTCGACCAGCAGGAGGCCGCTCGCTTAAACGTTGAGCGCCGCACCTACTAAACGCCGCACCCATTAGGAATTGTGATATGAACGATCTCAGTAAAGCCCAGACCCTCGCAGGGGCAGCCAATGAAACCGCACAGGCCGACGGCAGTACCCTGTGGGAAATGCGCACTGAGGAACAGTCCTACGCCTTGCTGCCCGACCAAGAAATCAAGGACCAAAATTGCTACGGTCAAAAAATTGATCTGCTAGAGCTGACCGAAGGTGCCCTACCAAAGGACCGCCCGCTCTACATCAACGAAAATCCAGAGGTTGGCAGCAACCCCAACCGCAACAAGCAACATGCGTTTTTCTTTACTGCCGACAACTGTATCGGCTGCCACGCCTGTGAATCCGCCTGTGCGGAGAAGAACGAAACCCCAGCGCATCTGGCGTTTCGCTCGGTCGGTTACGTGGAGGGCGGTAGCTATCCAGACTATCAGCGCCTGAATATTTCCATGGCCTGCAATCATTGCGACGATCCGGTTTGTCTCAAGGGCTGCCCTACCGGTGCCTACACCAAGCACGCCGAGTACGGCGCCGTGCTACAGGACCCCGAAACCTGTTTCGGCTGTGGTTACTGCACCTGGGTGTGCCCCTATAACGCACCTCAGCTCGATCCTGTCGAGGGTCATGTCTCCAAGTGTAATATGTGTGTGGACCGCCTCGAAGTGGGCCTGAAGCCCGCCTGTGTCTCGGCCTGTGTGGGCAACGCCCTAGATTTTGGCGTGGTTGAAAATATTCCAGAGAACCGCGAGGAAGCCAAGGTCAGTATCCCCGGCTTTCCGGACCCATCGATCACCCAACCCAATATCCGCTTCCAGCAGGTGAAGAAACTGCCGGATGAAATGACGCGCCCGGACTCGCAACCGGTCAAATATCACAAAGATAGCCACGGCAACTACAAGCCGAGCATCGATCAGAAAACCGGCGCAAAAAAATTCTGGAATCTGCGCCGCTTGAGCTCAAAGGAAAACCCCTTGGTGCTCTTTACACTGATGTCGCAAGCGGCAATCGGCGCCTTCGCCAGTATCTTCCTCGGCACGCAATTTGGACTGGATGGGTTCGTCGAATTTGCCGGATCATCCATGTACGCGCCCTTCGGCATGCTGTGTTTTTTACTGGTCGGCTACGGACTCTTTATGTCCACTATGCATCTGGGCAAACCCCTGCGCTTCTATCGCGGGTTTAACAATTTGCGCCATTCTCCGGTATCTCGTGAAGGGCTGGGTATCGCCGCCTTTATGGGTTTTCTGGCCCTGCATATCCTCTGCAGTCTGCCCGCAAACGCCCTATTTGCCGACGCCTATCAGTATTTATTTGGAATAGAAATATCGAAATTGCTAAGCCCCGCACTCACGGCGGGCAGTGCCGCTGTACTGGGATATCTGGCGCTGATTTCCGCGATTGCCGGCCTCTACTACATGACCCGTTGCTATCGCATTCCGGCGCGTCCATTCTGGGACCACTGGCAGGCATCTGCCACTTTCTTCGGCAGCAGCCTATCGCTCGGCGCTTTGGTGACCGGCCTAGTTGCTATCCCCACACTGATAATGAGCGCAAGCCAAATCGGTCCGGCGCTACAGATACTCGGCAGCATTCTCGCCTTGGGAGCTGTGCTCGAAGGCATCGGCCTGTACGTCCATCATCGGGATATGAGTAGCGCGGAACACGAGGGCGGCGCCTCCCACTATGTGCAACGCACCACCTTTGGCAAAAGCTACCTGCTCAGAAATCTGCTGCTGGGCACCCTTAGCCTAGCCGCGGTGGCTCTGGTTATCTCTGGTTACAGCAATATCTGGGCGCTTGGTTGCTGGGGGCTAGTAGCCCTTATGCTAATTGGCAGCAGCCTAATCGGACGGGCGCTCTTTTATGTGCTGGTGATTCCAACCACCATGCCCGGCGCATTTTTCTGGCGCAACAAGGGGTTTGAACAGCATGCACGGGATACCGGTCTGGCCAATATGCCGCAGGTGGGTGTAGTGCCCGATACCCACTAGAGATTATTGCATTAGGGCGATAGTCAGGAACCAGCTAACAATTTCACGCTGGTTTCCTGAGCGATCAATATATTGGAGGGGTAAGCATTAGCCTAGCTATTTTAGCTCCTCGGAAAAATGGTAGCTTGCAATGGTCAAGCCCTGCTCACCGTTTTCAATTTTTCCTATGCTATTTTACAGTAATTTCGCTCTATCCGTTGTCTGCCCGATATTTTAGCATGGCAACCGCCGGAAGCTCTTTACCCTCAACATATTCTAAAAAAGCACCTCCACCAGTAGAAATATAGGACACTTTATCCATAATTGCATACTTATCGACTGCCGCCAGCGTATCGCCACCGCCGGCGATAGAAAAACCCGCACTGTCGGCAATTGACATTGCCAGGGTTTTAGTGCCCTCGGCAAATTGCTCAAACTCAAAAACGCCCACCGGCCCATTCCAAATAATGGTGCCCATGGATTTAATAATCTGTGCCAGACGTTGCGAGGATTTGGGGCCAATATCAAAAATCATATCATCCTCTTGCACCTGATCCACTGACACCACTGTAGCCTCGGCAGTTTCAGAAAATTCCTTTCCCACCACCACATCAGTGGGCAGCGGTATATTGACCTTTTCCATCAGCGCCTTGGCGGCCGGTATTAGATCGGGCTCATACAGAGATTTGCCCACCGGCTTGCCGGCGGCTGCCAGAAAGGTATTGGCAATGCCGCCCCCAACAATCAGCTGATCGACCTTATTGGCTAAGGTTTCCAGCACTAGCAATTTGCTGGAAACCTTGGAGCCGCCGACAATCGCGGCTACAGGTGGTGTTGGCGCTGCCATGGCTTTTTCAAGGGCCTCCAGCTCATTTGCCAACAGCGGGCCGGCACAGGCGAGGGGCGCAAATTTGGCAACCCCATGGGTTGAAGCCTGAGCCCGATGGGCGGTGCCAAAGGCATCCATTACAAAAATATCACAGAGTTGCGCATAGGCCTTCGACAGGGCTTCATCATTGCCTTTTTCACCTAGGTTAAAACGCACGTTTTCCAATATGGTAATTTCTCCCTCAACAACCTCAAATCCATGCTTCCAGTTTTGCAACAAATTGACCCGCCGCCCCAGCAACTCACTTAGATAAGTTGCCACCGGCTGTAAACTGTACTCTGAGCTATACTCCCCCTCGGTTGGACGCCCCAAATGGGACATTAAAATAACCTGAGCGCGCCCGTCCAAAGCCTGCTGAATAGTCGGCAACGCTGCCTTGATACGGACGTCACTGGTTACCGCGCCATCTTTGATGGGCACATTTAGATCTTCGCGAATCAAAACGCGTTTTTGGTTAAGGTCTAAATCGGTCATTAATTTGATGTTCATTGGTTTCCTTATATTTCAGTTCTATACGGAACAGTAAAAATTAGTCTTACAGCCAGCTACGCAATACATCTAGCATTCTATTGGCATAGCCCCATTCATTATCAAACCAAATAAGCACCTTGATCAATTTTTGCTGGCTTACTCTGGTCTGACTGGCATCCACAATACCGCTTCGCGGGTCATGATTAAAATCACAGGAGGCCAGTGGCTCCTCTGTATAACCCAGTACAGCTTGCAATGAACCCTCGGCGGCACTGGCCAGAGCCCGATTTACAGTCTCCATATCCACAGCCTTATTGACCAGTACAGAGAGATCAATCACCGACACATTTAGGGTTGGCACGCGCATCGCCTGCGCCTGAAATCGACCGGCAAGATTGGGCATTAAACGGTCAATGCCCAAGGCTAACTGGGTATCCACTGGTATGATAGAGTGCATAGCAGCCCGCGTTTTGCGCAGATCTGTATGGTGATAAGCATCGATCACCGGTTGATCATTCATAGCTGAGTGAATGGTGGTTATCACCCCGCCCTCAACCGAAAAATGATCATCCAGTACCTTAATCACCGGAACTACGCAGTTGGTCGAGCAGGACGCACTGGAGATTATTTTTTCTTTACCAGTCAATTCTTGATGGTTAAAACCATAGACAATGGTGGCATCCACATCGGATTCAGCCGGTTGCGAAAATAATAGTCTTTTGGCACCGCTACGCAGATGTTTTTCCGCGGTTTTGCGATCGCTAAAACTACCACTGCACTCGAGCACCACATCAATGTTTAGTGGCCCCCATGGCAACTGCTCCAGCTCGTCTATATGAAAAATATCTATACGGTCGCCACACACTGCAAGTGAGTGGTCACTTACGTCTATATCCCCTAAAAACCTACCATGGGTTGAGTCATAGCGGGTTAAGTGGGCAATGGTTTTATTATCCGCCGGCTCATTGATCGCCACCACCCTGAGCTGATCCTGTAGATCCGATTCATAGACCGCTCGCAGCACCGAACGGCCGATACGCCCGTAGCCATTAATGGCTACGCGGATCATTAATCTAAGGTCTCCAGCACCTTGGCCACCACATTCTCAACGGTAAAACCAAATTCTTTCATCAACAGATTGCCGGGGGCAGATTCACCAAAACTGGTCATGCCTACCACGCGACCGTCCAGACCCACAAACTTGTGCCAATAATCAACGTGAAGTGCCTCGACAGCCACCCGAGCCCGAATTGACGCCGGCAGAACTGCCTCTTTATAGGATTGATCCTGGGCACTGAATAACTCTGCACAGGGCATAGAGACCACCCGCACCCGAACCGCCTGCTCTGCTAATTGATCCGCGGCTTGCAGGGCCAACTCCACTTCCGAACCTGTGGCAATCAAAATTGCTTGAGCATCCGCAATATCGCGAAGAATATAGCCGCCGCGATGTACATTCGCCAATTGCTCCTCTGAGCGCACCATCGGAGCTAGACCCTGCCGACTAAATACCAGAGCACTGGGGCCATCTCTGCGCTCAATAGCACTTTTCCAGCAAACCGCCGACTCCACTGTGTCACAGGGTCGCCAGGTATGAAGATTGGGTGTAGCGCGCAGTGCACTCAGCTGCTCTACAGGCTGATGGGTGGGGCCATCCTCGCCCAAACCAATAGAGTCATGGGTATACACAAAAATACTCTGCTGTTTCATCAGCGCCGCCATGCGCACCGCATTGCGCGCATATTCCATAAACATCAGGAAGGTGGCGCCATAGTTGATAAAGCCACCATGCAGGGCAATCCCATTCATTATTGCGCTCATGCCAAACTCACGCACACCATAGTAAATGTAGTTGCCATCGGCATTGTCGCCGCTAATATCTTTAGAGCCGGACCAGATAGTCAGGTTAGAACCGGCCAGATCTGCCGAGCCGCCGATCAATTCTGGAAGCATTGAACCATAGGCGTTAAGGCAGTTTTGAGAGGCCTTGCGAGAAGCTACTTTTTCCATCTTTTGCTGACAGTCGCGAATATAGGCATCCGCCTTATCGCTAAAGTCGGCGGGTAATTCACCGCTACTGCGGCGCTCAAATTCAGCGGCCAATTCAGGATGCTCGGCCCTATAGGCGGCAAACTTTCGATTCCATGCAGACTGTGCGGCAGTGCCTTTTTCCACGCAGTTCCAAGCCGCGTAGTAATCCTCGGGAACTTCAAAGGGCCCATACTGCCAGCCCAGTTGCTGACGAGCGAGGACAATCTCATCGGCACCCAGTGGCGCGCCGTGGCAGTCCTCTTTGCCCTGCTTGTTGGGTGAACCAAAGCCAATCACCGTTTTACAGCAGATCAATGTGGGTTTATCCGTAGCCTGAGCCTCCTTGATAGCCGCGCTCACCGCCTCGGAATCATGACCGTCTACATTTGCAATAACATGCCAATTGTAGGCCGCAAAACGCGCTGGCGTATCATCACTAAACCAGCCTGTCTGCCCGTCAGGGCCCGCAACCTCACCATCGATGGAAATACCATTGTCATCGTAGAAGGCAATGAGTTTGCCCAACTTTAGGGTGCCTGCCAAAGAGCATACCTCGTGAGAAATACCTTCCATCAGGCAGCCATCACCGAGAAATACATAGCTGTGATGATCCACCACATCATATCCAGGTCGGTTGAACTGCGCCGCGAGAACCTTTTCCGCAAGCGCCATACCCACAGCGTTACCGATGCCTTGACCCAGGGGGCCAGTGGTGGTTTCAACGCCGGGCGCATAACCATATTCCGGATGACCGGGGGTCTTTGAATGTAATTGACGGAAATTCTTTATCTCTTCAAGCGGAAGATCATAACCGGTCAGATGTAACAGGGAGTACAGAAGCATGGATCCATGCCCGTTGGACAGTACAAAGCGGTCTCTATTGACCCAGCTTGGGTCTGCCGGATTGTGGCTCAGGCAGTCTCTCCACAGCACTTCGGCAATATCTGCCATACCCATGGGGGCACCTGGATGCCCACTATTAGCCTGTTGCACAGCATCCATACTGAGGGCGCGAATAGCATTAGCGAGGTCTCGACGTGAGGCCATGAATTGTCACTCCTGAAACGGAAAAATTTGGGGGTTGTATTGTCGCTTAGTCGGCACTCTCAGTAAACTGCTATTCAATATTTAGCACTGATTAGTCTGGTCAAATAATACGCCTTGGGCTCCCTTATCAAAATATTTTTATATAAAAATATTTTGATATACAACAGCCGCCATGCTAAAGTGCCGTCCTATGTCAGTCTTTCAAGCCTCCCCAAGCAATTTCGACCCCACTGCTCCCTCGGCGGTTGGCTCGATCGGCAATCTGTGCAAAGCCGCAGGGGATCCGCTGCGCATTCAGATTCTTAAGGTCTTACAACAAAATGCCTATGGCGTTTTGGAGCTCTGTCAGGTTTTTGATATACGGCAGTCTGCAATGAGTCATCATTTAAAAATTCTATCCAGTGCCGGACTGGTAGCAACTAGGCGCGAGGGCACTACTATCTTTTATCGCCGCAACCCGCTGCATCCAGATAGCGGTCTTCAGTTGCTTCAAAAAGCACTGCTCCAAACTGTTGATGATGCAACCATCGACGTTCTAGTAGCCGAACAGCTCGCAGAGATCAACCAAGAGCGCGCCAGTGCATCGGTCGAATTTTTTAACCGCAATGTGGGCCGCTTTGAAGAAAACCAAGATCTTATCGCCAGCTGGGCAGATTATGGCGACAGTGTGGAAAATTTTCTCGATAGCTCGGTGAGCGCAACAGGTAGCGCGCTGGAAATTGGCCCTGGCTACGGCCAGTTTCTGAGTAAATTATCCGCAACCTTCGATCGGGTAATAGCCTTGGACAACAGTGCGGAGATGCTTGAGCAGTGTCGACAGCGCGCCAAACAACAGGCACTGAGCAATGTAGAGTTTTTGCATGGCGATACATCGTTAGCGCTAGAAAAAAATATAGCAATCGACTGTATTTCTCTGAATATGGTACTCCACCACAACCCGACGCCAGCCGATATTATTACCCACTGTGCCGATCTCTTAAACGCAGCGGGGGTGCTGTTGATAACCGATCTCTGCGCCCATGATCAGGACTGGGTAAAACAATCCTGCGGAGACCTGTGGATGGGATTTGACCCAGAAGAAATAACCAACTGGGCAGATCGCGCAGGGCTCACAGAGGGCAACAGTTTATTTCTCACCCAACGCAATGGATTTCGCATACAGGTGCGGCAGTTTAAGAAAACTGCAACTACAAATTAAATTAAGGGAACATTATGTCTACTTATAATATTTTTACCTCCGAATCAGTTTCAGAAGGCCATCCGGATAAAATGGCTGACCAGATCTCCGATGCGGTATTGGATGCCATTATCAAAGATGACCCCCATGCTCGAGTGGCGGTAGAGACCATGGTGAAAACCGGTATGGCGATTATCGCCGGAGAGGTGCGAACCGAAACCTATGTGGATCTGGAACAGATTGTACGCGATGTGATTACTGATATCGGCTACGATCATTCTGACAAAGGCTTTGATGGCAACTCCTGCGCGGTAATCAATGCTATTGGCAAACAATCCTCGGATATAGCGCAGGGGGTAGACGAGGCTGACAATAAGGATATAGGTGCCGGTGATCAGGGTCTTATGTTTGGCTATGCCAGCAATGAGACGGAGGTGCTGATGCCAGCGCCTATTTACTATTCCCATCGGCTGGTAGAGCGTCAGGCACAGCTGCGTAAAAACGGCACTCTGCCCTGGTTGCGCCCAGATGCCAAGAGTCAGGTAACGCTGCGCTATGAGCAGGGGGTTCCGGTGGCCGTGGATGCCGTGGTGTTATCCACTCAGCACTCCCCAAATATCTCCCAAGCGGATCTTCGGGAAGCTGTACGCGAAGAGATTATTAACCATGTGTTACCGGCAGAATGGCTACATGCCAAGACTCAATATCATATTAATCCCACCGGCAATTTTGAGATCGGTGGGCCTATGGGCGACTGCGGCCTTACCGGACGCAAAATCATCGTCGATACCTACGGTGGTATGGCTCACCATGGTGGCGGTGCTTTTTCCGGCAAAGATCCCACCAAAGTTGATCGCTCAGCCGCTTACGCCGGTCGCTATGTGGCCAAAAATATTGTCGCCGCAGGCCTCGCCGATCGCTGTGAAATTCAGATTTCCTACGCTATCGGCGTCTCCGAGCCCACATCTATCAGCATCAATACCTTTGGCACCGGCAAACTATCGGATCAAGAAATTGTGCAGCTGGTTCGCGAACAGTTCGACCTGCGCCCGCGCGGCCTGATTGAAATGCTCGACCTGCGCAGACCTATCTATCGGCAGACTGCCTCCTACGGACACTTTGGTCGTACGGAAGCAGACTTTACTTGGGAAAACACTGACCGGGCTGCGACGCTTAAGAAAGCGCTGTAGCCTATTGGCACCCTCTTTAATAAAAGGCAAATCAATATGACAGCAATAGCAAACAACAGTAACCCAGCATTTGAGGACTACAGGGTCGCCGATATTAATCTGGCGGAATGGGGTAGAAAGGAAATCTCCATTGCCGAATCGGAAATGCCCGCGCTGATGGCGCTGCGCGAAAAGCACAGCGCTCAACAGCCGCTGGCCGATGCGCGTATTCTGGGCTGCATACATATGACCATTCAGACCGCGGTACTTATTCAGACTCTGGAGGCACTGGGGGCTGAGGTGCGCTGGACATCCTGCAATATCTTCTCCACCCAAGACCATGCCGCCGCCGCTATTGCCGCCAGTGGCACCCCAGTATTTGCTTGGAAAGGCGAAACTGAAGAAGAATACGACTGGTGTTTAGAACAGCAAATACTTAAAGACGGCGCACCCTGGAATGCCAATATGGTGCTCGATGATGGCGGCGATCTTACCGCCCTATTACACAAGAAGTATCCTCAGATATTGGAACATGTTCATGGTATCACTGAAGAGACCACCACAGGCGTACATCGGCTGTATGAAATGTTGCAAGCCGGCGAATTAAAAGTACCGGCCATCAATGTCAATGATTCAGTCACCAAGTCTAAAAATGACAATAAATATGGCTGTAGACACAGCCTTAACGATGCCATAAAACGCGCCACAGACCACCTTCTTTCGGGCAAAAAGGCACTGGTCATCGGCTATGGCGATGTGGGCAAAGGGTCCGCACAATCACTGCGCCAAGAGGGCATGATTGTGAAGGTCAGCGAAATTGACCCTATCTGCGCCATGCAAGCCTGTATGGATGGCTTTGAAGTGGTGTCTCCTTACAATCAGGGCGATGTCGACAAAGGTATCAATGCCGAACTGCTTGCCAGCACCGATCTGCTAGTGACTACCACAGGCAATTACAATGTCTGTGACTCCAATATGTTAGCTGCACTAAAGAGCGGTTGCGTGGTTTGTAATATTGGGCATTTTGATAATGAAATCGACACCGCCTATATGCGTAAAACTTGGGAATGGGAAGAAATTAAACCCCAGGTGCACAAGGTCTACCGCAATCGCAGCAGCAATGACCATTTACTACTGCTGGCCGAGGGCCGTCTGGTTAATTTGGGCAATGCCACTGGCCATCCCAGTCGTATTATGGACGGCTCATTTGCCAATCAGGTTCTGGCACAGATCGAACTCTACCAGCGGGCGTTCGCCGCACAGGACAGCGCCACTCAAACCGAGATGCTGCATGTGGAAGTATTGCCCAAGCATCTGGATGAAGAGGTGGCTGCCCATATGGTAAGAGGATTTAGCGGCGTTATTACCAAACTGTCTCAGGAACAGGCCGACTATATCAATGTATCCATTGAAGGCCCCTTTAAAGGTGACAGCTACAAATATTGACATTATCCTGTGCCCCTGAGTTCAAAATTCAGGGGTAACTTAATCTAGGATCCAAGTTTTATGGCCACAAAACCGCATATTAGCTTTGAATTTTTTGCCGCCAAAACACCAGAGGGCCGGCAAAAACTGAAAACCACCTGCCAAGAACTCAGCAAATTCAGCCCTGAGTTCTTCTCGGTGACCTATGGTGCCGGTGGATCTACCAGAGGCACCACTAAACAGCTGGTTCTGGATATACAACAGAAAGGCTATCAGGCCGCACCCCATCTGTCCTTCGGGGGAGATGGCAGTGCCGAGGTGTTGGCTCTAGTCGATGCCTATAAAGAGGCTGGCATCTCCAATTTAGTCGCTCTGCGAGGCGATCTTCCCTCTGGTGTAGGTGGCACCAAGCTGGTTCATGCCAACGAATTAGTCGCACTTATTCGTGAACACAGCGGCGATTACTTTGATATCAATGTGGCTGCCTACCCGGAAATTCACCCCGAGGCAGAGAGCTATAACCAAGATATTTACTGGCTTGGAGAGAAGCTTAAAGCCGGTGCCAATCGCGCCATAACCCAGTATTTCTACAACCCGGACGCCTACTTTCAATTTATAGACAGCTGCCAAAAAGCCGGTATCGATAAACCTATAGTGCCGGGCATTATGCCGCTTACCAACTACCATAATCTGCTGCGATTTTCCGACAGTTGCGGTGCGGAAATTCCGCGCTGGTTGCGCTGGAAACTTAAAGAACTCAGCGCTAATCCCGAGGATCTGATCAACTACGGGATAGAGGTGGTAACCAAGCTCTGCGAAACGCTGATTGCCGGCGGCGCGCCGGGGCTGCATTTTTATACCATGAATCAATGGCAGGTTTCTGACCGCCTGTGCCGCAATCTGGGCCTACCTAAAAAACAATAACCAATGCGTATCCCCAGAGTATACTCGCCACAGTCAATTTCCGTTGGTGACTGCATCCAGCTTGAGCAGGGCCCTGCGCGCCATCTAACCTCAGCACTGCGAATGACCAGCGGACAACAGCTGGTGGTTTTTAATGGTCTGGGCGGTGAATATAGCGGCGAATTGGTAGAAGCCAGAAAGGGCGCGGCATCTGTGCGTATCACCGCCTTTAAAGACGTAGATCGAGAATCCCCCCTGCCTATCCATCTGGCCATTGGCATCTCGCGGGGCGAACGTATGGATTGGATCGTACAGAAGGCCACTGAACTGGGCGTTGCCGAAATCACTCCACTGTTTAGTCAACGCTGTGAAGTAAAATTAACTGGCGATAGATTGCACAAAAAAAATCGCCACTGGCAACAGGTAGCCATTAGCGCCTGTGAACAGAGCCAACGCAATTCCGTGCCCCCTGTAAATACTCCCATCGACTTAGATCAATGGCTGTCCTGTTGTGATCAAAGCTTAAAGTTAGTGCTGCATCACCGCGCTGAAAAAAAGCTTGGCGATATGCCCCAACCAACGGACAGTATTGCCCTGTTAATTGGCCCCGAGGGCGGGCTTAGTGAGCGTGAAATTAGCTGCGCCACAGACTCTGGCTTTCTACCTTTGGCACTGGGCCCCAGAGTGCTGCGCACAGAAACTGCTCCCCTTGCCGCGATTAGCATACTGCAGGCACAATGGGGAGATATGCACTAGTGCTATGCTTGTAAAGGGCAAAATAACCATAACAAAAATCCATTATCTGCAAGCAGTTTTATTGCTCTGCCTATTGCCAATCTCCAGCGTCGATTTCGCAGACTCTGAGGATCCTGTAAAAGCCGTGGGCACCGTCTACTGTGATGGTGGTATTCGCGGCACCGCAAGCCATATTGCACTGCCGGAAAAATTTCAAAATAAACAGTCGATTATTCTGACCGCCGCCCATGTGCTCTACAATAAACAGACCGCAAACCCCTTTAAAGACTGTTATTACCAACCGCAAAACAAACGCCTAAGCAATATCGCCTTTGAAAAAATATCGGCGCACAGCTACTCGACAACCTCTAAAAATAAAATTGCTCAGGCTGAAAATGATCTTGTTTTTATTCAACTAAAACACCCGGCCTATCAACCCGCATTAAAATTATCAGAAGCAATAACGAGTAAATCGGATAATTTGTTACTCATTGGTTTTAATGCGGATCAGGAAAAAATTCTTTTATCCAACCGCTGCCAACGGCGTTATTCCGATGCATTGCATAATGAAAAACTTCTACTGCATAACTGTCCATCGCAAGGGGGCGACTCTGGCGCCCCTATTATCGATAGGGACAGCGGAGAGATTATTGCTGTGCACGGCGGAAAATTAAATTTTCAACCCAGCGGGAAAACAACTGACTTGGGGAAATGGCTTAATCAGGGAAGGCGTATTGATTCTCAGACTATCCAATATTTAAACGATTTTATTCCGCAAATCTAAGATCTGAAACCCACCAAGCTTTAACGCTTGAATATCCATATATGATGAACCGACCACCTACGCGACTTTTTCAATCCCGCTGCTCTCAATCTTGTTAATGGGCTGCTTCTGCGCCGACTTTTTAATAACAACAGATCCCGCCAACTTATCGTGCCAGCCCTGCTTGCGCCGATCGAAAGCAATCCAAAAAAAGCCCATAAAAATTATTATTGTGGAGAGGATATAGCCGAGGTACCTACCAATAGCCTGCCAAACGGTTAAGGCAGACATAGTTTTAGCGTTGACAACTTGTAGCCCCAACAGCATTTTTCCGGGGGTTCCCAAAAAACGCATCCAAAACCAGACAGTTAATATTACAGGCGCTATATAACCGAGAAACAGATCCCAGAAACCGAGAAAAACGGCCCCACCGGTCCAATAGCCCCGAACCCCGTATATCAGCGTTAGGGGCACAGAAATAAATATTGTAAGCAGAATGGTATCGATTGAAGCGGCCAATAAACGAATCCAAAAGCCCGCGTACTGGGTCTGTCCCTCTATCTGCTCCTCTATCTGCTCCTCTATCTGCTCCATCACTGCGCCCTCGGCCATCATAAATCGATCGGAATCTACAACGCTAAGAATAAACCACAAAGCGCCGTTCAGCAAAGAGGCATTTATACCGAGTTATTTCTGTGCAACTGCGGATTTTGGTCTATTTTAAAGTAGGGCAATCAGTCGATCTGGCTTAATTCAGGCAAGGCGCTGGACTACCACAGGTTTGAAGCAAAATTGGATCAGCTGTTCACAACTGGTGAAGATCTGTAGCAACCACAGGGAGACAATTATGGCTAAGAGGCAACCCTCTGGCGCTGGACTGCGTGGCCAGTCCGCCGGTACAACCACCCTCTGTACCGTTGGCAAAAGATCATTCGTGCTGGGTACTTATTTCATATCTGAATAGGGGTTTTGTAAATCAAACTCAATATCCCGAGCAAAACTGGGAACGCTGATACCCTGCTCGGTAATAACCACTTTATCCTCATCCACCAACTCTTCGCCAAATCGATAAATAACATCTAGCTCAGCCCTATCGGCACGATCGGCGTAGCGCTCCGCTTCAGCTCTAGTTACCGCGCGTTTAGCTCGATAGGCATCTAGCTGTTGTTCTGCATAGCGGGCAGTCAGCATGATTTCAACCTGTTGCGGCGCTAGCAGTACAGCGGTGGCATTGTTGCCGCCAAAGCCCTTTGAATTAATAAAGGCAACCTGCATTTTATTGTCGCTGACATCCATATCTTGAAGCGGGAACAATGTGCGCTGCTGATTTACATCCTCGGCAATTTCGGTAATCGTTTTAATACCGGGAATAATTTGGTATTTAAAGGTTCCCATGGCTGACATCAGCTGATCGCCACTGGCCGCAGAAATAGTATGCCCAACGTAAGACTTTACCGCTGTAACTGGCCAGTCCCGTATATCGAAGGCATCGGCAACTCGGTTGATCAACTCCGATTCCGTAGTGCGATTGGCCGGCGTACTGGAACCGTGGGCATGCACAAAGCTGTGTTTCTGCACAGTCTGTTTGCCCACTATGTTAATGGCTGCGGCCACCGCCTTGGAAAAGGATATGGTATTGCCAATCCCCGGCGCAGAAATAGATTTCTTAACGCCATCAGCATTGATAAATACCTCCGGTACCGCAGCCTGAATATCTGCTCCCAGCTCAACCGCAAGTGCATCATCCATTAACACCAGATACTGCGTTGCCTCAGCTAGCGTAAACCCACAGTTATGGCCAAAGGGGCGACTGGCCCGACGCCAGTCCGGGGTATCCGTAGCATCTAGCTTACAGAGATTTGCATCGCTTCCCAGTGCGCTCATATTTGAGAACCCTTCAGAAACCTCCGGCATTACAACCGCTTCGGCATTGCCGACAATCGCCACCCGGCGCGCACCACTGCGAATATCGCGCACCGCCGCCTGTAGGCAATACAGGAAGGTGGCGCAGGCACCGGTGATGGCTTCGGTATGGCCGACACTGCCCAACACATAGGCATTAATAAAGTCCGCGGGCATTGAATTTAAGCCCATGGGAACCTGTTTTGCCGTGGTGCGCCCACCTTTCAATCGCGCTTGCAATAGGCCACCAAAACCTTCGTCACTCATCTGACTAAAACCGCTGGAGGAGTAAACGCCGATTTGATCCGGGTTAACCGCATCGGCAATCTTTTGCCAGGGAATACCCACCGAATGCAATGCGTCGCTGGCACCGATCAGTGCCATTTGCAAAGTGCGCGGGTGAAACCTTGCATTGTAATGATCGGCGGGATTGAAACCATCTGGCAGCTCCCCTGCCGCTTTGGCCGCCAATTCATAATCGGAGTTGACCAAAAAATCACTGTCTGCTGTTAACCTAACCTCAACTGTTCCATTATCTAAGTCCGTCATCTGCCAGTGCTCGGGGAGGTGACTTGGCAAATCGCGTTTGGCAATGGTAAATACCGGCTGAGAACCCTGCTCAGCATTTAAGTTAATCTTTTTATTGCCCGACACCGCGCTGGGATCAAAGGAGGTTATTTTTCTGACCAGTGTTCCGCTTAAAACTGTTGCGCGAAATTGTTCGTCGACCTGAGCTGCACTGAGAATCTGTGCATCGGCAGTCATAAAGTCTTGATCATGTTTTTTAACCAGTGCCATCAGGCAGGCCAAACTCACTATGGTCGCCTGCTGTTGCGATGGCGAGAGGGACTCTAGAATCATGCGCCGAAAGGCCTGATGCGATGAACTGCGTCCAGCCGCATTGTATCCGCCGAAGCCAACGATGAGTGGCAGTGAAACAGCCATGTGCATTCCTCTCCAAAAGCATTTAATTTAAGGAAAGTGTAGAAGTATTGTGGCGACTTTTATTTAGTTTTTTAGCCATATTAATTAATAATTAAGACTTTTATGCTATATTTGCTAGTGGAGTGTGTATTTATGGGATATCTGAGCTAACTATGGTTGTTAATCTAGATGGTTTTTAATCTAACACTGTTGCTCTGTGACAATATGCTGGTCTCCAGCAGCACCTTGGCTGCAGAGATTTTCAATTTTGCTCAGGCCGCCGCCCGCGCAACCCGCGAAAGGTCAAAAGGGGTCAAAATCCGCTGGGTCACCCCCGACGGTTTAGCGGTGAAAACCTCAGCTGGATTCGAATTACAACCCACCCATTCTCTGGATGACCTATTTGTTAGCGATCTAGTGCATATTCCCGCACTGTGGCGCAACCCACAGCCAGCTGTGGAAAAATATCAGGCATATATCCCCTGGCTTCAGGAACAGCATCGACAAAACTGTAACTTCACTGCGGTGGGTACTGGGGTCTGTTTTCTTGCCGAGGCAGGCCTGCTCGACGATAAACCAGCAACCACCCACTGGCATTATTTTGATCAACTGCAACGCCGTTATCCCAGAGTCCAACTGGAGCGGCAACAGTTCACCACAACCGCGGGAAATATCTATTGTGCCGCCAGTGTAAACGCCATGGCGGAGTTGATTGTGTATCAGGTAGAGCGAATCTTTGGGCGCATTATAGCGCGTCAGGCGCAACGCAATTTCTTTCACGAAATTCGCAATATTTCAGAATCGGTGAGTATTGACGAGGATAGGGACAAAAAGCATGCTGACGAAGCAATCGTTCAGGCTCAGATTTGGATGCAGGACAATCTCGGGAAAGCCCTTAACATTGCCAATTTAGCAATCCAGTTCGGAATGACAACAAGAACCTTTAACCGGCGCTTTAAAGCTGCGGTGGGACAGACCCCTGTAGACTATTTGACCCACATTCGCATGACCTTTGCCTGCGATCTACTTAAGAATACAGATTTATCTATATTAGAGGTGGGCAGCTATAGCGGATTTAAGGAAGCAACCTGGTTTTCATCAAGGTTTAAACAGTGGTCCGGCAATACACCCAAGGCGTATCGCCAGACCGTCAGAGCTAAGCTTTTCGGTTAGGCTGAAATAACCCTAACTCGCATAACTCCATCAACCCGCTGTATTTTTTGAATAATTTGATCCGTTAAATCGCCCTCAACATCAATGATATTGTAAGCCACTTCATTGCGGCTCTTGTTCACCATATCTACAACATTGAGCTCAAAATCTGCAAGGATCGACAATACGCTACCCAGTACTTTGGGTACATTGCTATTGGCAAAGGTTAGCCTAGTGCCACCATTTCGGGACATTTTAGTGGGAGGAAAATTAACCGAGTTATGGATATTGCCATTCTCAATAAAATCCATCAGTTGGTTGGCCGCCATTACTGCGCAGTTCTCTTCGGCTTCAGCGGTACTGGCACCAATATGCGGCATTAACAACACATCTTTGCGCCCCAACAGCTCGGGAGCGGGGAAATCGCTGATATACCCAGCGATAGTGCCATTATCCAAGGCTGTCACCATATCCTCTGAACTGACTATTTCTTCTCGGGCAAAGTTAAGAATTTTTGCGGTACTTTTCATCACACCCAGAGTCTTGCTGTTGATCAGATGCTTGGTTGCGTGAATTGCTGGGACATGCAATGTGACAAAGTCAGCTTTGGCCAACAGAGCCTCTAAACTATCCATACGCCCAACACGACTGGAGAGTTGCCACGCCGCCTCGACAGAAATAGCCGGATCGTAGCCTATCACGTCCATCCCCAAATCCAAGGCCAGATTAGCGATAATAGATCCAATGGCTCCCAGACCAATAACGCCCAAGGTTTTACCCGTAATCTCTGCGCCGGCAAAGCGTTTCTTTTCTTTTTCCAGCAACTTGCCCATCTCAGCTGAATCATCCATATGATCCAGTTGCTGAACATAATTCATACCGCCATAGATATCCCGAGATCCCAACAGCAGGCCCGCGACTATTAACTCCTTGACCGCATTGGCGTTGGCACCGGGGGTGTTAAATACCACAACACCTCGGTCGGTATAGTCAGCAACGGGAATATTATTCACCCCCGCCCCTGCTCTGGCCACAGCTACAAGGCTCTCCGGCACCTGCTCCTCATGCAATTTCTGACTGCGCAAAATAAAACCCTGAGGATCAGTTATATCGCCGCCAACCTGATATTTATCCGCGGGAAAGCGATTTAGGCCCTTTGCGGAAATGGCGTTATAGGTACGAATCTTATGCATATTTAATATCTCTATTAGTGCTTGTATTTTATTGAACAACTTGCCCGTAGGCCCAATCCAGCCAGGGCAACAGTGCTTCCAGATCGGTCTGCTCCACGGTGGCGCCACACCAAATACGCAACCCCGCAGGCGCATCTCTGTAAGCGCCTATATCATAGGCAACGGCTTCTCCATCTAACAGTGCAACCATTTGCTTAACCTGATCGGCATCTAAGCTGAGACTTAGGCAAACGCTGGTATTAGAAATTTGATCTGGCTGTTGAGCTAGGAAATCGATCCAAGGCCGCGACTCAACAAAACCTTTAAGTACCGTCAAATTGGCTTCGGACCTTGCGATGGCAGCGGGCAGGCCGCCAATGGAGCGCACCCAATCCAGTGCATCCAGATAATCTGCGACACAGAGCATTGAGGGCGTATTGATGGTTGCGCCGCGGAATATACCTTCGATCAGCTTTCCGCCTTTGGTAAGACGGAAGATTTTCGGCAATGGCCAAGGCGGGGTATAGCTCTCAAGCCGCTCCACCGCACGCGGGCTTAAAATCAACATACCGTGAGCCCCTTCACCACCGAGCACTTTCTGCCAACTGTAGGTGACAACATCCAGTTTTTCCCAAGGCATCTGCATGGCAAAAACTGCCGATGTGGCATCACAGATTGTCAGGCCGCTTCTGCGCTCGTTAATCCAATCTGCATTGGCTACTCTTACCCCTGAGGTTGTACCGTTCCAAGTGAAAACGCAGTCGTGTTCAGGATTGGCCTGACTCATATCCGGCAGGGCGCCATAGTCTGCGGTGTAGCTGTGCAAATCTTGCAGTTTTAATTGCTTGAGGGCATCTGTAAGCCAGCCTTTACCAAAGGATTCCCAAGCAAAGATATCCACGGGACGCGCACCCAGTAGCGACCACATAATCATTTCCATAGCGCCTGTATCAGATGCTGGTACCACGCCGACGCGATAACCCTCGGGCAGCCCCAGAATCTCCGCGGTCTCTTGACAGACACGACCCAGCGCCTGTTTTCCCAACGCAGAGCGGTGAGAGCGCCCCAATGTGTCGATTTGCAAGGCGTCCAGACTATAACCCGGCCTTTTAGAACAGGGTCCGGAGGAAAAATTGGGGTTATTTGGTTTAATCGCTGGTTTCATAAAATATGCTAGTACCTTTCGAGTGGCAAATTAAAAAGGGCGCAAATAGTACCCATAGGTTGTTTAGATATAAAGATATTTCAGCACGAAAGCCTTTTTACTCGCACAGTGCCTACAGTGTTGCCATTTGGACGCGGCTAATTTCAATCCCCTGATCACTCGGTGACCTGCGCGCGCTCTTTCTGTATCAGAAAGTCCACTACGCTCAGCACCCCAGAAAAACCGCCTGCTTTACGGGTACTGACACGGTATTTGCCGTTGACTATTATTTCCGGGGTTCCCTGAACACGGTAACTGCGGATTCTTGCCTTGGCCTGATTGACCATACTGGTCATGCCAAAGGAATTGTAGGTCTGCGAGAATTTTTCCCTATCAATGCCCTCAGCCACAAAGATGCCCGCAAAATCCTGTTCATCTTTAAGCGACTTTTTCTCTAAGTGGATAGCCTCAAATAGCGGCGTATGTACCTGATCCAGAACCTTTAACAGCGCCGCCGTATAGTAGGCTCGAGCGGAGGGCTCTAGTGCTGGCGCCCAAACTGCAGGTGTGCGCTGAAAATCCACGTCCTCAGGCAGCTTCTCTACCCAGGAATGCAACACAGATTCAAAGCTGTAGCAATGACTACAGGTATAGGAGAACACTTCATTGACTTCAATTTTTTTCGGGTCGGCAGTTCTTACCGGTTGCGGAAGAATTTCATAATGTACGCCCGCTTTATACTTTTCGTCCTCGGCCTGACACATTGCTATCGGCAACAGTGCAACCAGAAAAATAACTCGTTTAATCCATAACATTATCAGTCCTCCTAGTAGACTAAGCCAACGGTTAAGCCGGCTCAATTCAGCCCCGAAATATAGTTGGCCAGTGCTTTAATTTCTTTGTCGCTCAATGCCTCTGCAACGCCCTGCATAATTGTTGCGTTGGTGCCAGAATCGCGCTCACCTCTGCGATAGGCCAGCAATTGCTTTTCTGTGTATTCGGCGTGCTGGCCTCCCAAGGCGGGATATCCAGCGGGGTTGTTGCCAGCTCCAGAAGGCGAGTGGCACGCGATACAGGCGGCAACACCGGTTTTTAGGTTGCCGGCACGGTACAGGTTCTCACCCTGCTTTGAGTCAGTCTTTTTGGCACCGGATAGCTGTCGTTTTTGGCTATCATAGTAAGCGGCTATATCTTGTAGATCCTGATCTGACAAAGAGTCCAATAAACCGGTCATTTCCACAATCGCGCGCTCGCCAGCCTTGATATGGCGCAACTGGGCGATCAAATACTTTTCACCAAGACCCGCCAGTCTCGGAAATAAAGCAATCGCACTGTTACCATCACTGCCATGACAACCAACACAACTTGCTGTCTTGACCTTACCTGCCGCGGCATCGCCGTCAGCCCAAGCTGGCGGCGCCAAAAACGCTACTGCTAGACCGTAAATAAAAAATATTTTTTTCATGGTTAATCCAACTCTCACAATCCGTTAGAATAGCCGAACGTAGAGTTATACGCGCGAACTATAAGAGCTTTAGTCTATTAAGCTAAAGCGCGCGCATTATATACCAATAAGCTCTGTTTCTTAAGCCAAATTATGATGTCTTTTTATGGAAACAAATACAGTCAATTTTCAAAGCGTTACCTTTTTAATCAGCGCGCCGACTTTGCAGCAATGTCCTGACGACATTGGCTGCGAAGTGGCCTTTGCCGGGCGCTCCAATGCTGGTAAATCCAGCGCTATTAACAGCTTGACTCGCAATCGAGGTCTGGCGCGAACCAGCAAAACTCCAGGTCGCACCCAACTGATTAATCACTTTGAGATCGAACCGGGTAAACGACTGGTTGATCTGCCCGGTTATGGCTACGCCAAAGTGCCCAAAGCCATCAAGGCTAAATGGGATCGTCACTTGGCCGAGTATCTGCAAATGCGCCGCAGTCTTGCTGGGCTGGTGCTGTTAATGGATATTCGCCATCCCCTTCAAGACTACGATCAACAGATGCTAAATTGGGCAGCTCAGGCAGGGCTACCAGTACATATTCTACTGACCAAAGCGGATAAACTGAAACGTGGACCAGCGAAAAATGCCCTGCTCGGCGTTGATAAGGTGCTGCGCGATATGGATCCCGGTTATACGCTATTAACTGTGCAGATTTTTTCATCCTTAAAAAAAATCGGGCTTGAAGAGCTTGAGAACCAACTGAGTACCTGGCTATGTCAGAACCCCCTATCGTCTTCCGATAACGGATCCCAGCCGATTTAGTGGAGCGGCTGACCACAGCTACATGACCATGCAAAAAAAAGCCCCGATCCGACAATCAGACCAGGGCTTTGTTCTACTACTACACACTACTTTGGAGAGTTTACACTTCTTATTCTCTTAGGGGGAGAATATGCAATCATTGTTTGCGAAGATTTAGACAGCGTTTTTGGATTAAGTTCACTTTTTTTTAAAAATCAGATTTTTTTTATTTTTTTGGCTAGGTCAACTCGGATTTTTATAAAAAACTCGAGCTAATGAGCCTGATCCCAGTTATCTCCAACACCCACATCAACCACCAATGGCACTTGCAGACTTGCGGCACTTTCCATACGTTCAGTCACGCCCACCACGACCTCGTCCAATTCCTGTTCTGGGACCTCGAAAACCAGCTCGTCATGTACCTGCATAATCATGCGACTGTCCAATTGATTGGCCTGTAACCAATTATCGATACTGATCATAGCCAACTTAATAATATCTGCGGCAGTCCCCTGCATAGGTGCATTAATAGCTGTGCGCTCAGCGGCCTGTCGGCGCATACCATTTCTGCTATTAATTTCCGGCAGGTACAGTCTGCGACCAAAATAGGTCTCCACATAGCCTTTTTCTGCAGCGCTGTGACGGATACTGTTCATATACTGCTGCACGCCCGGGTAGCGCTCGAAATAAAGGTCAATATAGTCAGCGGCCTGTTTGCGGCCAATATTTAATTGGCGCGCCAATCCAAACGCCGACATACCGTAAATAAGCCCGAAATTGATTGCCTTGGCGCTGCGCCGCTGATCCGTTGTGACATTTTCTAGCCCTACACCAAATACCTCAGCAGCGGTTGCGCTGTGGATATCCCGCCCCAGTGCAAAGGCATTTAATAGGCTCTTATCGGCAGACAGATGCGCCATAATACGCAGTTCTATTTGCGAGTAATCCGCCGCCACTAGTCGGTGCCCCGGCGCGGCGATAAACGCCTGGCGCACACGGCGTCCCTCTGCAGTTCGCACCGGAATATTTTGCAGGTTAGGATTCGAGGAGGAGAGTCTGCCAGTGGCTGTTCCCGCCTGATGGTAGGAGGTGTGAATTCTCTTGGTGGCAGCATTAATCATAATGGGCAGCTTGTCGGTATAGGTAGATTTTAACTTGGCCAACCCGCGGTGCTCCAAGAGCACCTTTGGCAGTGGATAGTCCAGCGCCAACTCCTGAAGCACTTCCTCTTTGGTGGAGGGGGCCCCTTTAGCAGTCTTCTTAAGTACCGGTATTTGCAACTTTTCAAATAGGATTTCCGCCAGCTGTTTTGGCGAGGCTAAGTTAAATTGTTGTCCGGCCAGATCCCAGGCTCGAGTCTCCAGTTCCGCGAGCCGTTCAGCAAGCTCCTGACTCTGTTGAAATAACAGGGTGTCATCGACCAGAGCCCCAGTGCGTTCAATCCGCGACAACACAGAGATCAAAGGTAGTTCTATATCTTCAAAAACCTGCTGCAAGCTCGACTCAGCAGCAACACGGGGCCACAGGGTCTGGTGCAGGCGCCATGTAATATCTGCATCTTCGGCGGCATAGGGGCCCGCCTGCTCCAAGGCCACCTGATTAAAGGTAAGCTGAGAGGCTCCGCTGCCGGCAACATCGGAGAAGCTGATGGTTTTACAATCCAGATAATGCTGAGCAAGGCTGTCCATATCATGCCTGGTGGCAACGCTGTTGAGCACGTAGGATTCAAGCATGGTATCAAAGGCAATGCCCTTTAATTCTATCCCATGTTGCGCCAGCACACTCATATCATATTTTAAATTTTGACCCACTTTTTTGACGCTTGGGTCTTCTAGAAGCGGCTTAAGTGCACTGAGCACAGCGTCTCTCGATAACTGCTCTGGAGCACCCAGATAGTCGTGAGCAAAGGGAATATAGGCGGCGCGCGCCGCCTCAACGGCCACAGAGACCCCCACCAGATCCGCCACCATATAATCAAGGCTGGTGGTCTCGGTGTCTACAGCGATCAGCGGGCTGTTTTGCAATTGCTCCAGCCACGCCGCAAATTGTTCAGCCGTTAGCAGCGTCTCATAATCAACCGAGATCTCTGTGCTGGGAGCAGGCGCATCGGCAACCGCAGTTTGGGAAGAGAGTAAATCTGTGATTGGCGCGCTGCGCTGATCGGCAAGCTCATTAACCCAAGTTTTAAATTCCAGCTCTTTAAAGAGGCTCAGCAAACCGTCGGTATCAGGCGGTTGATTGTGCAGCTCATCAACGGCTAGCTCCATTGCCACATCGGTCTTAATGGTGGCCAGCGTATAGGACAGATAGGCTAATTCCCTATGCTCCTCAAGTTTCCCCGCCATGGTTTTGGCGCCGCGAAATGTCAATCCTGCAACCTTATCGAGGCGCTCATAAATACTATCTAAGCCGCCTAAGCCCTGTAGCAGACCCAGAGCCGTCTTCTCTCCAACCCCCGGAACTCCAGGGATATTGTCCGATTTGTCGCCCAACAGTGCCAAATAATCGATAATCAGCTCGGGGGGTATACCAAACTTAGCGATCACCCCTTCCCTGTCCAAATGGGTATTGGTCATAGTATTTACCAAACTGATATGCTGATTAACCAACTGCGCTATATCTTTATCGCCCGTGGAAATAATCACTGGCTGTTGCTGTTCGGTGGCCTGTACCGCCAATGTACCTATAACATCATCCGCCTCCACAGCCTCAATACTCAGTAAAGGCATACCCATAGCTCTGATAATATTATGAATAGGCTCAATCTGTTGTCGCAATTCATCGGGCATGGGGGGCCGGTTGGCCTTGTATTCACTGTAAATATCATCGCGAAAGGTCTTGCCTTTGGCATCGAAGATCACCACAGTGGTACTATCCGGATAGTCCTTTTGCAGGCGCCGCAGCATATTGATAACACCTTTGACGGCTCCAGTGGGCATGCCTTTGCTATTGGTTAAAGGAGGCAGTGCATGGAACGCCCGGTACAGGTAGGAAGAGCCATCAACAAGGATTAGGGGTGTTTTATCAGTCATATTAGTCGGGCTTTTTAAAAATGGTTGCCAAGAATTAAAGGATACATTATTTACTCAAAACAGGCTTTAAATTGCTCGGCAATACCCCGTATATATTTTTCATAAGTCATTTCATCCATCTGCTGATCCGACGCTTGCAAATCAAGATACTTCAGAGGCAGGGCTAAATCCTGCGCAATTGCCAATGCATCTTTATTGCCATGCTGGGGCTCAACAAACACACAGTGAACGCCCAGCTGTTTAGCTTTGACGCGCAAATCATACTGGGTTCTGGCACCGCGCTTTTCACCCATACTATCGCGGATGGCCAATGCAGGTTTTAGCTTAAATTCACTGACAAAATACCCCAGTCCATCATGGTGGGATAGGTAACTGAGTTCTTTTACCGGTGCCAATATGGCATTGACAGCGGCTCTCTGCCGCCGGTTAAATATTTCCCGCGGCGCCAGACCAAGGCGCTTTTGAAGCGCCTTGGCAATACGGTTGGCGGTGGTTGGGGATAGCCATATATGGGGGTCGACAGCATAGCTGCCGTGGTGGTGCTTATCTAATAAGGGCTGTAGATGGTCCAAATCCAACCATTCAATGGCGGTAACCAATTTAGTTTTCGGTAATGATTGCAGCTGTTTTGCGGCTCTTACCTCAAAATTAGGGCCCACCCACAGCACCAAATCGGCTGCAGCTACTTTTTTTACATCAGATATAGTCATTACCGCATTGTGAGGTGACTGTGCCGACGGCATTATATAGTTGACCACCGCCCTGTCCTGCAGTGCCGACTTGGCGATAATGGCAAGCGGCTTTGTAGTAGTCACAATCAGCGGTTTGGCGTTGTTATCGCCATAGGCCGAGGAAACCGCCAAAAATAATAGCAGCGTCCAGCGCAGGCTAAATGTAATGTTATAATGTATCATTCTTTAAATTTCATCCCTTTTCATCCGCCATAAAAACTTTTAATTGCAATATTCACCCCAAATAGATACGATATATTATAACATAACAACTATTTGCTTGGGTATTCTATGCTCACCAATGCTCGTTTAGTGCATCAACCCCATGATCATGTGCGCTGTATCAATGCAGCAATCGCACAAGCTTATGAGTTGTGCGCAAATCTGCAAGTGCGTATGACGCCCACCAGAGAGGCTATCTTAAGGCTACTTTGGCAGAGCCATCAACCTCTGGGGGCCTATCAGCTACAAGAGCAGCTGGCCAAGGTAACTAACAAGCGTATTGCGCCCCCCACCATCTACCGAGCTATTGAATTTCTGCTGGAACTGGGGCTTGTACACCGAATTCCGTCATTAAATGCCTTTTTTGGCTGCCCGTTCCCCAATAGCGAGCACAGCAATATTTTTATGATCTGCGACCAGTGTAAAAGTGTAGCTGAAGTGGCTGATAAGCAGATTAATAAATTATTGGAAACCCTCAGCCATAAGGCCAACTTTAAACTCCAGACTCGAACCATTGAATTATTTGGGCTGTGCCCCAACTGTGAGCTCGGAGAGGCCGATGAATAAACCGCTTATCAGCCTGAAATCCGTCAGTAAATCATTTGCCGGTCAGGCAGTGTTACAAAATATCTCTATGTCCATCAGCGGGGGGGAGATCACCACCATTATCGGGCCCAATGGCGCCGGCAAATCCTCCTTGGTACGGATTATTCTCGGGCTTATTGAGCCAGATTCTGGAAAGCTAGAGAGCTCTACAGAGCTTAGAATCGGTTATATGCCGCAGAAACTCCATATAGACCCAACCCTACCTATTTCGACCTGTAGATTTCTACAGCTGGCCAATACCTCCCACCAAGCCTGCCATAGGGCACTGGATTTAGTGGGTATACCAGAGCTTAACAACAGCCCTTTCCACAAGCTTTCCGGCGGGGAAATGCAGAGAGCACTGTTGGCCAGAGCCATTTTGCGGGAACCCAACCTTCTGGTTTTGGATGAGCCAGTTCAGGGCGTTGACCTAAACGGCCAAAACCAGCTCTACAACCTAATTGGAGAGATCAGTAAAAGCCTCAACTGCGCGGTTATTATGGTATCCCATGATCTTCATTTGGTGATGTCGGCGACCGATCATGTGATCTGCCTAAACCACCATATTTGCTGTCAGGGGAGGCCGGAGCAGGTGACTCAAAATCCCGCATACCTAGATATTTTCGGCAAAACTTCTATCTACAACCATCGCCATGACCATCAGCACAGCCTTCAGGGTGAAGTTTTAGATGCGCAGGGCAAGCATCGTCACGGAGAGGGCTGCCAACATGACTGATTTTCTTCTCTACGCCCTGTTGGCAGGGCTGGGTGTAGCGGCAGTGGCAGGGCCTTTGGGCTGTTTTGTGGTGTGGCGACGCATGGCCTATTTTGGTGACACGCTGGCCCACAGCGCGCTCTTAGGTGTCGCCTTGGGCGTGCTGCTGAATACTGATCTTGGCATTGCCGTAACTGCGGTCTGCCTGTTGATGGCACTGGCGTTGGTAGCCCTTGAGCAACACGGGATTCTGGCGCTGGATACGCTTCTGGGTATTCTCTCTCACTCGGCTCTGGCCGCCGGCCTTTTGGTGATATCCCTGCTGCCCAATGTGCGGGTAGACCTAATGTCGCTGCTGTTTGGTGATCTGCTGTCGGTGACCCCCAGTGATCTGTGGATTATCTACAGCGGTGCCGCAGTGGCCATCTTTTTACTGGCACTACTTTGGAAGCCATTGATCAGTATTACTGTGGAGCCCGAACTGGCCGCTGTAGAGGGCGTTAATGTAGCTAGGGTGCGAACCGCACTTATGCTGATTACCGCACTAGTGATTGCCATCGCAATGAAGATTGTCGGCGTGCTTCTAATAACTGCGCTACTGGTGATTCCCGCAGCAACCGCGCGCAGAATCAGCTCTACGCCAGAATCCATGGCAGTGGCAGCTAGCCTAGCGGCAATGCTGGCAGTACTTATGGGCCTGGCTGTCTCATGGCATATGGATACGCCAGTTGGACCCTCAGTGGTAGTTTGCGCCACCTTGCTGTTCTGTTTTTCCCTTGGAGTAACACAAAAGAGCTAGAATCGATCTAGACCACAGGATAAGGATTGCCATATTTCGTCAGCGCCGTTCAACTCGTCAGCGCCCAAAGACTGTCCTGACTGCAGCAAAATTTTTCGCCCGATCCCCGCAGTTCTTGCTGCGACCATATCCGATAATTTATCGCCAATCATGACACAGGAACCTGGCAGAAGGTCAAATGCTGCAATGCCTTTCAGCAACATGCCAGGTGCAGGTTTTCGACATTCACAGTCTAACAAGTAAGGGCCAATAGCTTCTTTAGGATGGTGCGGACAAAAATATACCGCATCTATTTCACAGCCATTGGCCATAAATTGTGATTTCATCCATTCTGTGAGAATCGCAAATTCCCGCTCTGAGTAATAGCCTCGACCAATGCCAGATTGGTTAGTCACAATAATTATCCTGTACCCAAGCTGGCTAAAGTGACGGCAGGCATCAAAAATCCCGTCGATAAACTCAAAATCTTCGATTTTAGAAACATAGGCATGGTCTTTGTTTACCACGCCATCCCTATCCAAAAATACTGCTTTATTGTTCATATAATCTGTTGCTCTCTAACAACTTTGTCAAACATAGCCAGAACCGACTGGGTGCTTATCTGCTTCATTAACCCTTTTTCTTTCAGCCGCAGACCCCAAGAAAGTTGCTCCGCTGTTTTGCCAAATCGTTGTTGTAAATTCTGGTTATAAACCTCAACCACATAGTCCTGATGCAAGTATGGACCAGTGCGCGCTGGGTTGGAATAGGCATGCAGCCCGATAACCGGGGTTCCCACCGTTGCTGCCATATGGGCGGGACCTGTATCCGGAGCAATCACTAAATCAGCTGCTTCAACAACGCACAGCAGTTGCTTTAACGAAGTCTTACCTACCAGATTTAATACGGGAAAATCTAAAAATGAAGTAATCTCCGAGGCTAGGCGCCGCTCCAACTCGGCTGGCCCCCCTGTGAGAACAATGGAAAATCCCTGTCGATTTGCGTATTTTGCAACCTCGGCATATCGCTGTGACAGCCAGTTGCGTTCCGATCCACTTGCCGCAGGTGAAATAACCAGCACCCTGTCTAAGCCATCTAATTGTTGTTTGGCAAACTCCCTATCTGACTCTGCAACAGGCATGTTCCAAGTCGGCTTATAGTGGGGAACTCCTATGGCTTTAGCAAAACCCATAAAACCCTCTAAGACGTGAGCGCATTTTTGTGAGGCGATGCGTTTATTAGTAAAAAGAGAATGTCCCTCTTTGGCTCTGTGCCAATCAAAGCCAATTTTTACTTTGGCAGGAATACATCGCGCGGCAAAATTAGCTCTAAGGGCAACCTGCATATGAAGCAAAACATCAAACTGGGTATGTTTAAATCTGTCTTTGAGTTTCTTATAGGCAGCTTTTCCCTGCTTTTTATCAAACACTACAAGGTTTACCCCGGGTAAGCCTTCTAGTAGCGCGGCTTCTACCTTGCCAATAACCCAAGTAATATTGGCTTTGGGATAGTGCCGTTGAATTGCTTGTACAGCGGAAACAGCGTGACAAACATCGCCAATTGCAGATAGGCGAAGGATACAAATTTCGTTTGGTTGGTCTAATAAAATCACAATGAGCCTTATAAATTTAAATAAAGTGACCGAGTTACTCTAAACTTGCATATTCAAGTCTCAATTAGCTCGTATGTCACCATCTTATCAAGCTTGTTATACTCGCCGAAAGTTTCGGTGAAATCCCTTATGCTCGATATTATTCAAACTGGCAATCAGACATTACTCACAGCATCCAATAACCCATTAAATATTACTCAAGATTGGTTTGAGCCCAATTACTGGTATCGCAAAAAAGCCATTATAACTGAAAAGAAAGGGCGCTCTACCACATGGTTTTTTACCTACGAAGAGGGCACTGCTGTACTTCGTCACTATTGGAGAGGCGGCCTGATCGGCAAGCTTTTAAGTGACCAGTACCTTTATACGGGACTCAAAAATACGCGAACTTATCAAGAGTATAATTTGCTCATTGAGCTAGCCAATAAGGGGCTTAATGTACCAGTGCCTATTGCCGCAAAAATTGCAACCAATGGTTTTATCTGTCGAGGTGATCTAATCACCAAAGCTATCCCTGGGGCGCGCAGTTTGCTAGATATATTGAAAAGCCGACCCCTAGACGACGACGAAGTCATGCAAGTGGGGCAGGCCATTGCCAAATTTCATCAACAGGGTGTCTACCACGCAGATCTAAATATCAACAATATTTTATTTGATAACCACAACAACGTTTTTTTAATCGACTTTGATCGGGGGCGGATAGTGAAACCCTCCAGCACTAGGTTACAAGCCAATATAGATAGATTGCATCGATCTTTTGAAAAGGAGCAAAATCGCAATAACCCTTGTTATTGGCAACCAAAACAATGGCAGCTATTGCTGAATGAATATCAGGATAAAAGGGCAGCAAAAGTCTCTTAAGTAGATTTTATTTTCTTTATAATATTGGACGTCGAACACTGATTAACAAACTCAAGCACCTCAACCCGGCCGCCGTTGGCGAGCACAGAGTCCGCCCCCGCAATTTCTTCAACCTTATAGTCGCCGCCTTTAACCAGTACATCGGGGCTGATTTCCTCAATTAAATTGGCGGGCGTATCATTTTCCTCGGCACAGCCAAACGGGATCACCCAATCAACGGATGCCAGGGCCAAAAGCACGGTTGCGCGCTCTTGCAATGGATTTATTGGGCGTTGCGAACCCTTCAAACGAGCAATGGAGCCATCATTATTTAGACCCACAACCAGCTTCTTGCCAAGAGTTTTCGCCTTTGCCAAATACCTCACATGACCTGCATGCAATATATCGAAACAACCATTGGTGAAGACAATTTTTTCACCCCGTTGACGCGCTTGTTTAATATGCTGCAATACCTCATCAGCCGGCGGATGATACTGTTCGCCGGTTTCTCCTAGGTATTCTGATAGCTTAGCTGCCAGCTCTTCTGGCGACACGGTTGCCGCACCCAATCTGGTTACCGCAATCCCAGCTGCTACGTTGGCAATTTCCACCGCCTGCGCGGTTGGCATATGGGTGCCGAGCATGACAGCCAAGGTAGCAATAACCGTATCGCCGGCACCTGTTACATCGGAGACTTCCAGTACTTGCGTTGGAAAGTCGTGTTTTTCTGTTGCGGTTATTAGTGACATGCCCTTCTCAGATCGCGTCAATAACATGGCCCCAATCTGACAATCGGCGATAATTTTTCGCGAACCCTCAGCAAGCATGGCTTCACTTCCAGTGATGCCGCCAACAGCTTCGTATTCAGCCAGATTTGGCGTAACAAAATCAGCCCCTGCATAATCGGACATATCTTTTGATTTCGGGTCGACCAAAACCATTTTACCGGCCTGCTTAGCCATTTTGATCATCTGGCTGATTTTAGCCAGCGATCCCTTGTTATAGTCAGAAAACAGCACAATATCAAACTGCTTAACAATGGCTAGAAACTTGTTGAGTAGCAAGTCTGCATGCTGTGGTAAAAACCTTTGCTCTAAATCCAAGCGCACCACCTGTTGATGACGACTAATCACACGCATTTTGGTAATTGTAGGTGCCTGTTGCTGCTTAATTAAAAGTGAATTGATACCCTCTTGCTCTAACAATGACTCCAGACTATTGCCATTGTCGTCATCGCCAATAATACCCAATAAACTCACCTGACCATCCAGATGAACAATATTTTTGGCGACATTGGCAGCCCCGCCCGGCTTGTCTTCCAATTCACTGACTTTAACCACAGGCACGGGAGCTTCAGGGGAAATACGCCCAGTATCACCATGCCAATAACGATCTAACATAACATCGCCAACCACCAGTATTTTCGCGTCATGTCGCTTTTGAAAATAAGATAAATCCATTAAGCACTTTCCGCTACTAATGCATCGATAGCCTCACACAACCAATGACCGATAAACATATGCGCTTCTTGAATACGTGCGGTTTCAGCATTGGCAATAATAATGGACAATTTGGCAATATCTTTTACTGTTCCACCATCGCGACCCGTTAAGGCCACCGTATAAGCGCCAATTTCATTGGCAGCGGCCAGTGCCAAGTTAATATTAGCGCTAGTCCCAGAAGTGGTTAAGCCAATCACCAGATCCTCCGGTTTACATAATCCCTGAATTTGGCGCTCAAAGACTGAATCAAAATGGTAGTCGTTGGAATGGGCCGTTAAAATGGAGGTATCTGTGGTTAAAGCAATTGATGCTAACGGCCCGCGCTCATTTTTATAGCGCACCATAAATTCAGCTGCCAAGTGTTGTGAGTCAGCGGCACTACCGCCATTGCCAAACCAAATTACTTTACCGCCAGTTTTAAGCGTTTTACGGCATTGCTCAAGCAAACTTAATGCTTGTTCATGATACATATACATTGTTTCAAACGCTTTTTTATGGCGCTCTAGACTGGCTAAATAGCTTTGTTGGATTTGCTTTGAAATCATATTATTCGCTTCAAATATCAGACTGGGAATTAGGTTATTGCACGCCTACGCTGTCAATAGCCATGCCAAATTGCGGAATTTCTTCCGTCAAGGCTTTTGGCCACTGAGATTCTACACCTTTTCACAAAAAATTCTGCTAAAAGAGCATGTAGGGCATGCTATCAAGTTAACAATTTACTACAATCCCTCACTTATCATAAGCTTCAAGGAAGAGCTAATGCACCCAGATTCAAATCCCCAACCTCTGATTCCTATTGCCGACTGTAAAAAAGTACTCTATATGTCTCATCTGGCACTAGGTGATTATATCTATCAGGGTGCCTTTAAATTTTATACCCATAGGGATAAAGTGTAGACCATTTTTACAGTAATGAGACCATTGCATTAGGGCGAAGTGATAAGATGCGCAAATCTTTTTCAGAAGTTTAAGTTAAATGGCTCGTATTGCATATTCATTGTTTTTGTACGTTTTAAGTCCGGCTGTCTTTTTGCATCTGTGGCTTAGAGGCATCAAAGACCCCTCCTATCGAAAGCGCTGGGCTGAGCGCCTGGGATTTTATCAAACTACTCTGGAGACCAATACTCTGGTTATTCACTGCGCTTCCGTGGGTGAAATAATGGCGGCGAGCCCACTGATTAAAAAGCTGATAGCAAAATTTCCCCATCAAAGAATCACCATGACCTGTAATACGCCAACCGGCTCTGAACAAATCAGCAAAATTTTTGGGAAATCGGTACAACATGTCTATCTACCGCTGGATTTTCAAGGCAGTGTGGCGCGCTTTTTAACTAAATTAAGTCCCGTTGCCTTGGTGATTCTTGAAACAGAGCTGTGGCCAAACCTTATCATTAAGGCGCAGCAAAAAAACTTACCTGTAATTGTTATTAACGCGAGACTATCTGAGAAATCTCTTAAAGGTTATCAGCTTATTGCGCCTCTAAGTAGAGAGCTTATGGGCTCAATCTCCATACTTGCCAGTCACCATCAAAAAGATCTCGAGCGCTTTAAAAAACTTGGACTTAAGGATGCGCAATGTGCTGTTGTAGGCTCCATAAAGTTTGATGTTCAATTGTCAGAAGAGGTTCGAAATAATGCAAGCCAGTTGGCGCAACAACTAAGCCACTACGATTTTATATGGGTAGCTGGGTCAACACATCCCTCCGAGCATGAACAAATCATCGCCGCCCATCAGTTATTTGGCCAGAATATTAAAAACACATTACTGATTATTGTGCCAAGGCATCCCGAACAATTTGAGAAAGTTGCACTCTATTTATCTCAGTCAAATATTCCCTTTGCACGTCGCAGCACGAATAATCTAAATGGGCAACCTATCCTACTGGGCGATACTATGGGTGAAATGCTGACCTTTTACGGTGCCGCTAATTGCGCATTTATTGGTGGCAGTCTAATTGACCGCGGTGGGCACAACCCGCTGGAAGCCGCTGCATTTGCTACACCGGTGATAACCGGCCCCAGCTATTATAACTTTATGCATGTCTATCCCCAGTTACTGGCTACACAGGGCTGTGTCCAAGTAGACTCTGCAGTTACATTGAGCGCCCAACTAGAAACCTATGCCAGCTCACCACAAATAGCAAAATTACAGGGCGAAAACGCATTAGCTTTTGTTAAACAGAGTGGCGGTGCAATTGATAAAGCCATCGATATATTGACACCCTACCTACATTAGATGTGCACAATGCCATCAACCCAAATATTTTATAAATGCAGGGGAAAGTCCCGGTTAAAGAGGGCTCTTAGAATGAGGCCTTTGCACGGATAGAGATTTTGCTCTCAGACAAGGGCGACCGTTGTGCGATCTATTATGCAACAGTCGCACAAGACAAAATCGCACGGAGTAAGGGAGTAAGGGAGTAAGGGAGTAAGGGAGTAAGGGAGTAAGGGAGTAAGGGAGTAAGGGAGTAAGGGAGTAAGGGAGTAA
>JANXGQ010000043.1 GCA_024959305.1 Porticoccaceae bacterium
GACAATGGATGGAGCGGTGGTTTCGAGCAACAGCGCACCCATAGTTCCAACTTTAAATTCACATCCAATGAGCTGCAATTAATCAGCAATGATTTAGAGCGCGTGGAGTGGTTGATAGGGCTGTACTCATCCCAAGAGCAGAACAGCATCGTCTTTGCCGTCGATCAGCAAAATGCCGGGGGAGGAAGATATTCTCAAGGGGCCACAAGCTGGATAAGCGACTTTGATGGGGCGGCGGTTTCCTATGCCATACAGCCAGATCGACGGGTCAATTCCCTAGGGGTCTACTCACAGGCAGTTTACAGCTTTGCCCCGTCGCGCCGAATAACGTTTGGCCTTAGATACACAAAGGACAGCAAATCTGATGTAGGTGGCCGCGCCCTAAACTGCCGTGTGACCTCTGTGTTGGGGCCCTATACCAGTAGTGAATCCATTGGTCCTGGCGCGCCCAGACCCGACCAAATATATGCTGATCCGGCGACTCAGCAAGCCATTCTTGCCGGCACCTATCATGATAATGGCAGCAGTGATGGCATTGGTGACCAACCCTGTTGGGTTCGTCAGGTCAACGACCTCGAGGTAAGCTGGGAGAATACTAGCGGGCTCCTCAGGTATGATTTTATCCCCAGAGAAGGGGTGATGTACTACGCATCAATTTCCACAGGCTTCAAATCGGGCCATATACAGGATGCGGGAAATAGCGCAATGCCGGAAACGATTGCCAACTTTGAATTGGGATTAAAGTCTCAATATCTCGATGATAGTCTGCGCTGTAATGTGGCACTATTTCAGGCCAATTACGATAATTTACAGTTTTCCAATCCAGATTGGTTAGATACCGACAATGATGGGGTGGCTGACACCGGCGGTAGCACAGTGGTTAGAAATGCCCCCGCCGCTAAAGTTCGCGGACTAGAACTAGAGCTGGAATGGTTAAAAACCGACCTTGATTATATTCAGCTCACCGCCGCATTCACAGATGCACACTTTGCCCAATTCGCCATACCAGACACGATTTTTGGCGATCTTTTTAATCCATTTATATCGGATCAGTCCAATTCTGCAACCGATCCTGTGGACTTGTCGGGCAACGCGCCTCCCAGAGTACCAAAGTGGAAATTGACTGCTGCCTATAAGCATGACTTTATGCTGTCCACTGGTATTTTAACGCCGCGAGTTATGGCGACATTCTCCGGTCGTTATTTTTTAGATATCTACAACAGAGACCAAGTAGCCCCTGGGGTTTTTGATCGTCTGCCCAATGGGGGTAGCAATTTGGGTGTTCAGAGTTCCTTTGCGCTACTGGATCTGGGGTTGCTGTACAAACCCTATGCCAAAAATTGGCAGATTGTGGGTTACCTAAACAACGCTCTAAACGAAAACGTCAAAATAGCCTCGGGCAATGTTATTACTGAACAGGGTTTTGTAGCCACCTACTTGCCGCCGAAAACCTACGGTATAAAAGTTAGTTATTCTTTATAGATAGCGCAGAGCTGTGACTCTCTTGTAAACTCAACAGCCGCCTCATTTGGCCTATTCGCATTTAGTTAGCTAGCTTCGATTTTTCCCACAGCTAATGGCTTTTTAGGTTAGTATGCGCGTCGCATAAACCCAACTGATAGAATAAGCTATGATTAAAGCCATTGCCGCAGGCAGATCGCAACTAAGCGTATTGCAAATTACCATAATTGCCGCGCTGGGTGGTTTGCTATTGGGCTATGACGCTGGTGTGATCGCCAGCAGCCAGATGTATTTTACCGAATATTTTGACCTTACCCCCGCACAGCAGGGTTGGGCAGTTGGCTGTGCCGGCTTCGGATGCTTTTTGGGCGCTATGAGTGCCGGCTATCTAAGCATGGCCATCAGTCGCAAATATACGCTGGTGCTGGCCGCATCTCTATTTGCCGTCTCGGCGCTGGGTTCCGGCACTGCCGATTCGCTGTCCGAGTTGGTTGTCTATAGAATTATTTTTGGCTTGGGCATAGGTATGGTTGCCATGGCGGCGCCTATGTATATAGCTGAGATAGCGCCTTCAGAAATTAGGGGCAGAATGGTGACCTACTACCAGCTGGCGATGGTTGTGGGATTTATTGTGCCCTTTGTGGTTAGCTATCTTATGACTGTGGGTGATTCCAGTCATTTAGACCGGGTAAATTGGGGCTGGCGGCTGATGCTATGGTCTGAGCTAGCGCCTGCAGTGGTATTTATGTGCTTGCTTTTCGCTATTCCCCACAGCCCCCGCTGGTTGATGTTGAGGGGTCGTGAGCAACAGGCGCAAGCGGTTCTTGCGCAACTCACAGCTAGCCCGCAGGAAGCAAAATCTGAATACGAGGATATTGCCAAGTCATTGACTGAGATAGCGGTGCCCGCGCGCAGATTGCTGTTTAAACAGGGTCTGGGTTTTGCTTTATTTTTAGGTATTATGCTGGCGGTTTTTCAGCAGGCGACGGGGATCGTTGCGATTCTTATTTACAGTGCAGAAATATTTAGTCAGGCTCTCGGCTATGGCCCAGAAGAGGCGCTAAAGCCGCAACTTTGGGTTGGCGCTGTCAATCTTATCTTCACCTTTGTGGCTATCTATACTGTGGATAGTTGGGGGCGCAAACCATTGTTAATGCTGGGTACCCTAGGCATGTTTTTGGGGCTGGCCACGCTGGGTGTAACGGTTTATACGCAGCAGATGGGGGCGCTGTCGCTGCTGGGGGTTCTGCTGTTTGTGGGCTCATTTGCCATGTCCATGGGTCCGGTTGTATGGGTAATGTTAGCGGAGATATTCCCCAACAATGTGCGCAGCTTGGCAATGTCGATTGTGGTGTCTGCCCAATGTCTAGTGAGTGCGCTAGTGACCAGTGGTTTTCCGTCGCTTAATAAAAGTAGTATTAATGTAGTAAATTTTAACGGCGCTCTACCTTACTTTATTTTTGCCGGCCTGTGCCTAGTGGCAATACTGTTTGTGTGGAGGCTAGTGCCCGAAACCAAGGGCAAAACATTGGAAGAAATGGGGCAGTTGTGGAAATCACAGCGCAAAGTATAAAGCAGAGTTTATTGAAGGAATTATAATGGGAAAGATAGTAGCTGGCGCATTGGGATTCTTTATTTTAGAACCACTGGGTTTAGGACCACTGGGTGCGCTGATAGGACTGTATATCGGCCATCAGTTTGATAGGGGTCTCGGTGGCTTCATCAATCCAATCTCGGCTGAAGAGCAGCAGCGAATCGGCGCCTGTTATTTTCAAACCACGTTCTCCCTGTTAGGTTATTTGGCCAAGTCTGATGGCCGTGTCTCCAAGGCTGAAATAGCCCAGGCAGAGGCGCTAATGGCCAATATGGGGCTAGCCTCTGAGCACCGCCTTGAGGCGATTGAGTTATTTAAAGCTGGAGCCCAGTCAGATTTTTCTCTCGAGCGCACTATGCAGAGGTTTGTCGGCCTTTGCGGTAGGCACAATAATCTCAAACAGTCACTACTCAACTACCTGATTTCCCTCGCCTTGGCGGATGGTGAGTTGCATTCAGCCGAGTATCAGGCATTGCAAAAAATTGCAGCTTATCTGGGTTTTTCTAAACGGCTGTTCGATAAATTTTTAGAGATGATTATGGCTCAGTCTCAATTTAGAGCCTCGGGTTCGGCATCTGACAGGGCCAGTTCTGCCGGCCAGCTCAATGCTGCCTACAAAGCACTGGGGGTGTCGGCCTCCAATTCAGATGCGGAAGTAAAAAAAGCCTATCGAAAACTGCTGAGCGAAAATCATCCTGATAAGCTTATTGGTCAGGGAATGCCCGACGATATGATCAAGTTGGCAACTGAACGTACGCAAGAAATTCGCAAGGCCTATGAGTTGATTGTCGCAAGTCGTAAATAAAAGCATTTTAAGTGCCTTTAGCTTGTTGACCTAACTGAACCCTATACCTATAATGCGCCTCCTTTTGAGGGAGGTGTGCATAGCATATCTCAACATAGGTGCGGGATGGAGCAGTCTGGTAGCTCGTCGGGCTCATAACCCGAAGGTCGTTGGTTCAAATCCAGCTCCCGCTACCAAATTTAATACCTACGGATTAGTACGTTTTTAGGGCTAAACTGTATGGATTTGGTGGATAAAGTAAGCTAGGATTCAGGGGATAGGGAAAGTGACCGAGAAATTGGGTTGCTGAGGCCACCAAGACAGTTAGCGTCGAGTTTGGCGCATATCGAGGAGCCCCATATTGGGGCTTTTCTTTAGGTGAGTATAAATGGGCTAATGGCCCATTTTTTGTTTCTTCGGGAGTTATTGTGTCTGCGAGTGATAACAAATTAAAGCAATTGCTAGAGCCTGTGGTAGAGGCATTGGGTTGCGAGCTCTGGGGCATGGATTTGCAGACGGGCGGCAAAACTAAATTGCTTAGAATCTACATTGATCGAGATAAAACTGGTGTTGATATTCATGACTGCGAGCGCGTCAGTCGTCAGGCCAGTGCAATACTTGATGTTGAAGATGTAATTCGCGGTGAGTATGTACTGGAAGTTTCCTCGCCAGGTGTGGATCGACCGCTCTATGAGTTGGATCAATACGCTAGATATTTAGGGGAAGAGATCTCGCTGCGTCTGCGATTTCCCTATGAGGGAAGACGTAATTACAAAGGTCGCCTAAAAGCGGTAGAGGGCGATGAGATTGTTGTGGTGGTAACAGAGAATGAGTTTCTGTTCCCAGTTGAAGGCATTGAAAAAGCGAACCTGGTTCCTCAATTTTGAGGCATGTGGAGTTTGATGAATGAATAAAGAAATTTTGATGGTTGCTGAGGCTGTATCCAACGAGAAAGGTGTGGATAGGGGTATTATTTTTGAAGCCATTGAGCAAGCGCTCGCTATGGCGACTAAAAAGCGTTACGAAGAAGGCGCCAACATTCGTGTGGAGATTGATAGAGAGACTGGCGACTATCAATCCTTCCGCTGGTGGGATGTTGTTGCTGACGATGAGATGGCGGAACTTGGAACGCAATTTACTACCGAGGAAGCCCTTGAAAAAGACCCTACTTTAAAAGTAGGTGACGTCTTCGAAGAGTCGATTGACAACATAGTGTTTGGACGCATTGCAGCGCAAACTGCCAAGCAGGTAATAGTGCAGCGAGTAAAAGATGCGGAGCGCGACCTGATTATTAACCGCTTCCGTGATCGCGTGGGTGAGTTGTTGAGCGGTACTGTCAAAAAAGTAACCCGCGATCATATCATTGTGGATTTTGGTGATAACGCCGAAGGATTGTTGCCTAGAGAAGAGCTGGTCGGACGTGAAATCTTTAGAATTAATGATCGCACCAGAGTAATTCTTACTGCAATACGCGAAGAAAATCGCGGCCCCCAGCTATTGGTATCTCGCGCTGCTTCTGAAATGCTTATTCAGTTGTTCGAAATTGAGGTGCCAGAGATATCAGAGGGCATTATCGAAATTAAAGGTGCGGCTCGTGACCCCGGGCAGCGCGCCAAGATTGCTGTCAGAAGTAAAGATGCCCGTATTGATCCGGTGGGAGCCTGTGTGGGGATGCGCGGCGCGCGTGTTCAGGCAGTGTCCAATGATCTGGATGATGAGCGAGTTGATATAGTGCTTTGGGACGACAACCCTGCTCAGCTAGTGATAAATGCTATGGCTCCTGCAGAGGTAGAATCCATTGTTGTGGATGAGGATGCCCACTCAATGGATGTTGCTGTCAACGAAGAGAGTTTAGCTCAGGCAATTGGTAAAGGCGGCCAAAATGTCCGCCTGGCTTCAGAGCTCACCGGCTGGAATATTAATGTGATGTCTATGGAAGATGCTGAGGAAAAGCAGCAGACAGAGTCGTCTAGTGTTGTTGAAATCCTTATGAAGGCATTGGATGTGGACGAGGACGTCGCCGCTGTTCTGACTGCGGAAGGCTTCACAAGTGTTGAGGAAGTTGCTTACGTTCCACTGGAAGAAATGCGGGCAATTGAAGGATTTGACGAAGAGATTGCCGAGGAGCTTCGCGCCCGAGCCAAGGACGCATTGCTGACAATGGCGCTGGCCAGTGAAGAGCAACTGACCAAGATAGAACCTGCTGATGACCTGCTAAATATGGAGGGGATGGATCAATTTCTAGCCTATAAATTAACGGCGAAAAACATAATCACCATGGAAGATCTTGCTGAACAGGCGGTTGATGACCTTATGGATATAGAAGGTATGGATGAAGATAAGGCGGCGACATTAATAATGACTGCTCGTGCACCTTGGTTTGAGTGATAGGGTAAATAATCGGGTGTTATTTAGAGGGAAAGACAATGGCTGAAGTGACAGTAAATGAATTAGCGAAAACCGTGGGCGCTTCTGTTGATCGTCTTCTGATGCAAATGAAAGAAGCCGGCCTGAGTCATGGTTCGGCAGATGCAACTGTATCCGATGAAGAAAAGCACATTCTTCTGAGTTACCTCAAGAGCTTGCACGGTGAAAAATCTGGCGAGCCCAAAAAGATAGTGCTGCGCCGCAAAACCGTAAGCACATTAAAGTCGGGGAGTCGCAAGACGGTCAATATTGAAGTGCGCAAAAAGCGCACTTACATCAAGCGCAGTGACGAAGAGATAGAGACACAGGCCAAAGCTGAAGCCGAAGAGAAAGCGCGGCGGATTCAGGAGTCGGTTGCTGAGTTAGAGACTGGCTCTGGCGTAGACGATATCGAAGAAAAGCGCCAGACGGCGATTGAAAAGCGACGCAGTGCAGAGCTGGAAGCTAAGCGCCTAGCTGAGGATTCAGAAAAAGCCAAGTTGCAAGAAGAGGCTCAAAAGGTTGCCGAGGCTGCCGCCGCGCTGCACAGCGAAGAGGCTAAAAAATCGGCCAAGCCCACTAAAGGCAGTGCGCCGCCAGCGCCAGCGCCGGCACCAGAGCCGACACAGGATAAAGGGCGCCGCCATGGCAAGCCGGTCAATGACGATGACGATGCAATCGGCAAAAAGCCCGCCAAGAAGCCGTCGCTAAAAGGCGGAAAAAAGAAGAAATCTCGTTTGCAGCTCGACGATAGCATTGAAGAAAAGAAGTCATCCCCACGTCTAAAATCAGGCTTATCCTCAGTGCTTAAGGTGGACAACAAGCACGTATTTAAGAAGCCTGCTGAAAAGAAAGTATTGGAAGTGGCTATTCCAGACGAGCTCAGTGTCAGTGATCTCGCACAAAAGATGGCCCTTAAATCAGCGGTGGTGGTTAAAGAGCTGATGAAATTGGGAGTTATGGCCACTATTAATCAGGTTATAGATAAGGAAACAGCCTTTTTGGTGGTTGAAGAACTGGGGCATACGCCGGTTGTTGCCACTGACGACTCTTTGGAAGACGAGCTTGCGAAACAGTTTTCAGAGATTACCATCGAGGGTGATCAAGAGCCCAGAGCACCTATAGTCACAGTGATGGGACATGTTGATCACGGTAAAACATCACTATTGGATTATATCAAAAAATCCCGCGTTGCCTCTGGAGAGGCGGGCGGTATTACCCAGCATATTGGCGCCTATTACGTGGACACGCCCAAAGGCATGGTTACTTTCCTAGATACCCCAGGCCACGCCGCGTTTACAGCCATGCGAGCCAGGGGAGCACAGAGTACAGATATTGTTATTTTGGTGGTTGCGGCTGACGATGGCGTTATGCCGCAAACAGAAGAGGCGATTCAGCATGCGCGTGCGGCGGGTGTGCCACTGGTCGTCGCTATCAACAAAATGGATAAAGAGGGTGCTGATCCCGAGCGGGTAACCACAGAGTTATCAGCTAAAGATGTAATCCCTGAGGAATGGGGAGGTGATACTCAGTTTATAAAAGTATCGGCCCATACAGGGCAGGGCATTGATGAGTTACTTGAAGCTGTTCTTCTGCAATCAGAGTTGCTTGAGCTAACGGCGCCCGTAGATGCTCCAGCGCGCGGGGTGATTGTTGAGTCTCGAATTGATAAGGGCCGCGGTGTGGTTGCCACGGCACTGGTCCAGCAGGGCACGTTGCGCAAAGGAGACTTTATTCTAGCCGGTGAAAGCGTGGGTAAAATCCGTGCTATGACCGACGAGACAAAGAAGCCTACTGTAGAGGCAGGTCCGTCGATACCGGTTGAGATTCTCGGTCTTGACGAGCCACCGCAAGCGGGTGACGAATTTTTTGTGGTTGCCGATGAAAGAAAGGCTAAAGAAATTGCTGAACAACGGCAGGTCGATGCCCGAAAAGAGCGCTTCTCCAGACAGCAGGCAGCCAAACTGGAAAATATGTTTATAGATATGGATGCTGGGAAGGTCAGCAAATTGCCCCTAGTTGTCAAAGCCGATGTGCGTGGGTCGCTAGAGGCGATTGTCAGCGCCCTAAATGACTTTGCTACCGAGGAAGTAGCGGTCGAGATAGTCGCATCTGGTATTGGTGGTATTACAGAGTCAGATATCAATCTGGCGTTGACCACCGGAGCCATCGTACTTGGCTTCAATGTTCGAGCTGCAAATGTCGCACGTCAACTGGCTGAAAAAGAAGAAATTGAAGTTCGCTATTACAGCGTTATTTACAATCTTTTAGATGAAGTCAAGCAGGCTCTATCTGGTATGTTGGCGCCTGAGACCAAAGAAGAAATTGTTGGTATTGCCGAAGTGAGAGATGTGTTTAGATCGCCCAAGTTTGGTGCTATTGCAGGCTGTATGGTGATTGAGGGTAATGTTTTCCGCAACAAACCCATCCGTGTATTGCGTGATGATATTGTTATTTTCCAAGGGGAATTGGAATCACTGCGCCGCTTTAAAGAGGATGCAATGGAGGTTCGCAATGGCATGGAATGTGGCATTGGCGTCAAGGATTACAATGATGTCAAAGCTGGTGATCTAATCGAAGTCTATGATATTACGCAGGTGCAGCGCTCTCTTTAATGAGCGACGGAAAAGATGCCTAGAGAATTTACTAGATCTGAACGTGTATCAGATGCTGTTCAAAAAGAATTGGCAATTCTGATTCGGGAGAATGTTCGCGACCCGCGGGTTGGAATGCTCAGTGTTACCGATGTGACGGTCAGCCGTGATCTGTCTGTGGCCAAAGTCTATATTGCCTTTGTGGGTGAGCGATCCCAGGAGCAGATCGATCAGGGGCTTGGCGCGCTAAACGGCGCGGCTGGCTATCTGCGCAAATTATTGTCATCCAGTATTTCGCTGCGTGTCACTCCCAAGTTAACGTTTTTCTTTGATGAAAGCGGTCATCGCGGGCAGCACTTAGAGGCGTTGATTGATTTCGCCGTCAAATCCAACACTGCTGGCAAGAATGACGGAGAGTCCTAAGCTTGGGTCGTCGACGCAAAACTGGCCGTTCGGTAAACGGTATTTTTCTGCTCAACAAACCCTCTGGATTAACTTCCAATCAGGCTTTACAGAGAGTAAAAAGAATTTTTAACGCCAACAAGGCCGGCCATACCGGTGCACTGGATCCGTTGGCAACTGGAGTGCTTCCCCTATGCTTGGGAGAGGCGACCAAATTCAGTCAATTTTTGCTGGAGTCGGATAAGTATTATCGCAGCACCTACTCTTTAGGTGTGACCACCGCCACAGGAGACAGTGAAGGTGAGACCATTGCCCAACAGGATGCCTCTTCTATCACCCGGCAACAGGTAGAAAAGGCATTGACTGCATTTAGAGGAGAGATCGAGCAGGTTCCCTCTATGTATTCGGCACTCAAGCACAATGGGCAGCCTCTCTACAAATTGGCTCGAAAGGGCATAGAGGTAGAGCGACAACCGCGCACCATTACTATTTTTGACTATCAATTGCTAGATTTTAGGCCGGGCATAAATCCGCAGATAGATGTTCAGGTGCACTGTAGCAAGGGCACTTATATTCGCAGTCTCGCGGAAGATTTGGGTAGGGCATTAACCTGTGGGGCTCATGTCAGTGCACTGCACCGGCATAGATCAGGGCCTTTTGATGAACAGCAAACTATATCGCTATCGGCCCTAGAGGAACTGAGTGAACAGAATACACCTGAGCAATTAGACGACCTATTAAAGCCGGTTGACAGCGCTGTGGCCGACCGCATGCAGGTGGAGCTGGATGAAATTGTAGCTGGATATTTCCAGCTGGGTCAGGCAGTCATGTCAAATCAGGCCTTTCGTCAAGGCCAAGAAGGCGATATAGTGCGCGTCTTTCGAAAAGGAGGCACTTTTCTGGGTATAGGAACAGTGACTGAAGAGGGAAAAGTGGCCCCTAAAAGGCTAATTGTAGAGGATGCTTAGTTATTAAAACTGAGCCTTTGCAAAAGAATTTGGGAGCAGCAAACGGTCTCCCAACAGGCTGGCTGATAGTATCAGTCGATTTATAGGTTGTCTGTAATTATGCACGGGCACCCCGAATATCATTCAATTGCATATTGGAGTAAAGACTATGGCACTTAGTGCAGAAGAAAAATCGAAAATCGTAGCAGAGTACGGACAGGTGGAAAATGATACAGGTTCCCCAGAAGTCCAAGTTGCACTGTTAACCGCAAATATCAATAAGTTACAGCAACATTTTGACGATCACCAAAAGGATAACCACTCACGTCGCGGTCTTATTCGCATGGTTAACCAACGTCGAAAGTTGCTTGATTACCTTAAAGCTAAAAAAGCAGAGCGCTATAGCGCTGTGATCAAAAAGCTTGGTTTGCGTAGATAACTTAGTGGAGTTGCGGCTCAGCTCAAACAGCTGGGCTGCGCTCTTAACATTTTAATCTAATCGATCTTGGGCTATGTCCGTAAAAAGCTGATCGAGTTACTTATGGCTATTATTGATGGTAGCTATAAGTAACCCGAGCAGCGCAGATATAACAGAGCTTCAGGTGCTGATTGGAAAAATACAAAGGAAAAAATATGAACCCTTTAATTAAGAAATTTCAATACGGTAAGCATACCGTAACCTTAGAAACTGGTCGTGTTGCCAGACAGGCAACCGGGGCAGTTTTATGCTCAATAGATCAAACCACGGTACTCTGTACTGTAGTCGGTGCTAAAAAAGCCAAACCCGATATGGATTTTTTCCCGCTCGGTGTGCACTATCAAGAGAAAGCCTATGCGGCTGGTAAAATCCCTGGAGGATTTTTCAAGCGTGAAGGTCGGCCGAGTGAGAAGGAAACCTTAACATCAAGGCTGATCGATCGTCCGATTCGACCCCTTTTCCCCAACGGCTTTAAGAATGAAGTACAGGTGGTTTGTACTGTTATTTCAGCTGAAAAAAATATAGACCCAGATATAGCGGCAATGCTCGGTACTTCAGCGGCGCTATCGATTTCTGGTATTCCCTTTAACGGTCCCATAGGTGGGGCGCGTGTAGGTTACTCAGAAGATCAGGGTTATCTTTTAAACCCTACTTACAGTGATCTGGAAACATCTTCGCTAGATATGGTGGTTGCTGGCACAAAAGATGCGGTGCTAATGGTTGAATCAGAGGCCAGTGAGCTATCTGAAGATATTATGTTGGGGGCAGTGCTATTTGCTCACCAAGAGATGCAGACTGTTATTAGCGTGATTGACGAGCTTGTTTCCGAGGCCGGTAAACCGCGCTGGGACTGGCAGGCCGAAGAACAAAATGTGCAACTTACAGAAGCATTAGCGGCTGCTGTGGGTGATGATTTAGATGCTGCCTATCAGGTTGTTGATAAGCAGGCGCGCTCGACCAAGCTTGCTGAGCTTAAAGAGGCGGCAGTTGCTCAGTTATCAGCTGATGATCAATTCCCCGAAGACGAATTGAAAGATGCATTCAAGCAGCTGGAAAAAAATATTGTGCGCGGGCGTATTATTAAAGGCGAACCGCGTATTGATGGTCGCGATACTAAAACCGTGCGCGCTATCCATGTCGAAGTTGATGTACTGGATCGAGTTCACGGCTCTGCATTGTTTACGCGTGGAGAAACTCAGGCACTGGTAGCTGCAACCCTAGGTGCCAGTAGAGATGCGCAGATGATTGACGCCCTAGAGGGGCGTCGCGATGACCCATTTATGCTGCACTACAACTTCCCCCCCTACTCGGTAGGCGAGTGCGGCAGGGTTGGTTTTACCAGCCGTCGTGAAGTGGGTCACGGTCGACTGGCGCGTCGCGGCATAGCAGCAGTTCTGCCCTCTGAGGCTGAATTCCCCTATGCCATGCGCGTAGTTTCAGAGATTACCGAATCCAATGGTTCCAGTTCTATGGCCTCAGTCTGCGGCTCCAGTTTGGCACTGATGGATGCCGGTGTACCTATCAAAGCTCCAGTGGCTGGTATTGCCATGGGATTGGTAAAAGAAGATGCCGGTTTTGCCGTATTGACCGATATTTTGGGTGATGAGGATCATCTGGGTGATATGGACTTCAAAGTAGCTGGAACAGCTACTGGTATTACTGCATTGCAGATGGATATCAAAATTGAAGGTATCACCGAAGAAATTATGGAAATTGCCCTTGAGCAGGCGTTGCACGCGCGCTTACACATCCTTGACGAGATGAACAAAGTGATCTCCAAAGGTCGCGATGAAATTGCCGAGTCTGCCCCCAGAATGGCAACTATGCAGATTGATCCGGATAAAATCCGCGATGTTATCGGTAAGGGTGGAGCCACCATTCGTGCACTTTGCGACGAGCATAGTTCCACCATCGATATCAACGATGATGGCGACATAAAGATTTACTCTGAAGATTCCGAATCACTGGCCGCAACCATGGATGCAATTACCGCCATCGTGGCAGATCCAGAGCCCGGTACTATCTATGATGGCAAGGTTGTACGCATTGTTGATTTCGGTGCCTTTGTAAACTTTATGCCGGGTACCGATGGTCTAGTGCATATTTCCCAGATCGCTGATAAGCGTGTGGAGAAAGTGACTGACTACCTTAGTGAGGGTCAGGATGTGCGGGTTAAAGTATTGGAAATCGATAACCGCGGACGCGTAAAACTCTCGATTAAAGAAGCACAGCTTGAAGAGGGCTCAGCAGCAGAAAAGCCTGCCGCTGAGAATTCTGCAGAGTAATAACTGCTAGCGTCACAGGCGCAATATTAAAAAAATCCCCAGTGGTTATCTGCGCTGGGGATTTTTTTTGCCCAGAGCAAACACAGGCGGCCGGACTTAATTCGATGCCAGAGCAAGAAGTTCCGAGGCATGAGAGATTGTTTGCTGGGTAATTTTAGCGCCGCCCAGCATACGCGCCAGTTCCTCCACGCGTTGCTGTGTATCCAGACTGGTCATGGTTGACTGCGCGCTATTGTACTCTAAGGTTTTACTGGCTTGATAATGGTGGTGAGCATGAGCCGCCACCTGAGGTTGATGGGTTACGCTAATCACCTGTCCACGATCGCCCAGTTGTTTTAATAACTGGCCGACAATATCTGCGGTGCTGCCACCAATGCCAACGTCTACCTCATCAAAAACCAGAGTTGGAATGCTGGTATTGGCCGCCGCCACCACCTGTATAGCTAGGCTGACTCGCGACAGTTCGCCGCCGGAGGCAATTTTAGCCAGTGGTTTATGGGGCTGTCCCGGATTGGTTGCAATTACCAACTCCACCTCTTCAAGACCATAGGACTTATAATCGTCCTTATCCAGTGCTGTTAACTGCACCAGCAACTCAGCGCCCTCCATTGACAGCATTTGCAGTTGGCGGTTGATTTCAGCCGACATCAACTTGGCGTTCTTGTGCCGCACTTGGCTCAGTCTATTGGCTGATTCTTGATACTCAGCGGCTAGTTGATCCACCTGCTGTTGCAACTTATCCAGATTGTGATCGCCCTCCATCAAATCGCGCAATTCAGCTTCTAAACTAGCCAATCGATCAGCCAGATCTTGCGCATTAACTCGATGTTTGCGAGCCAGCTGAAAAATAACCCCAAGTTCGTCTTCCACCTGCTGTAAACGCTGGGGGTCAGCTTCAAAACGGTCAATATGTTGTTCAACTGCGCGGATTGCCTCCTCTACTTGAATCAATCCTCCCTGTAGCAGTTGCTCCGCCTCACCCAGTGCTGCCGGCTTGTGTTTTAAACTGGCCAGAGTCGATAGCGCGCGATTTAAACCATCGCGCAAATTAAAATCTTCCGCCTGATCGCAGATAGCCAATAGGCTGTGGCTATCCTGAAGAATTTGCTCTGCATTGGCGAGGGTTTGCTGTTCGTCTTCGAGGTTTTGCAATGTTGTGGGCTCTACATTGACCTGCTTCAATTCTTGTACTTGAAACTGCAGCAAGTCCCTGCGCGCTTGCAGCTCTTCTGAACGCTCGGATAGGTTAGCTAATGTTTTATAAGTGCTATTCCAACGCTTAAAGTGGCTTTCGACCTCAGCGGCAAGATCCGCACTATTGGCAAATTCATCCAGTAGTTTGCGGTGCGTATGGCGGCGCAGTAATGACTGATGCTCGTGCTGACCGTGCAGGTCGACCAACATATCACCCAGCTGTTGTAACTGCTGCATGGTGCAGGGTTGGCCATTGATATAGCCACGCGAGCGCCCTTCAACGGTGTAGATTCGGCGCAAAATGCACTGCTTATCGCCACTGAGCTCGTCGCCAGCAAAATCTTGATCGTCCAGCCACTGCACAGCCTCCTCAATGGTTGCTATATCAAAAGTGGCGGTAATCTGTGCCCGATCCTTGCCCTGCCTTATGGTGCCGCTATCGGCGCGATCACCGAGGGCCATGCCCAATGCATCCAAAACAAGTGATTTGCCAGCGCCGGTCTCACCGGTAATAGCCGTAGTGCCGCCAGAAAACTCAATCTCTAGCGCCTCTACCAATGTGTAGTTATTAATATTGATTGAAAGTAGCAATGTAATCTATCACCAAAAAACGTAAAGCTCATTATAAGCAATAATTTGAGGCCTTTGCACGGATAGAGATTTTGTTTTCAGACAATGCAAAATCGCACGCAACAAGGGAGTTTATTGATCATAAATGACCGAATGAGTACGATTTTAACGCCGTATAGCGACAAATTCCTAGATGTGCAAAGGTTTCAACTTGAAACTTGATAGTTTGTCCCCATCTGTAGTATCAGCGTAAGTTTAATAAGTCCTTTTATCAATAAACCAAGCGAAATATAAGGAGTTGGCGTGTCTCAGGAAACCAACAAAGACCAAGACCCCAAAAATCAACAGGAGTCTGCAGTAGAGGCTGAGGAAAATTCGCAATCAGAGGCTGTAAAGCCCACTGATGCGGAAATAGAGTCGGAACTACTGCAAGAGGCTTATAGAGGCACCGAGGCCGATGAATTACAACAGCAGCTCAATTCAAGCAATGAGCAGTTACTGCGCTTGCAAGCGGAGATGCAAAATGTTCGTCGGCGCGCGGAGCGCGATGTAGAGGGTGCTCACAAGTATGCATTGGAAAAATTCGCCACTGAGCTACTGTCGGTGGTTGATAACTTAGAGCGCGCTCTAAGTACTATAGATGCCGAGGATGCAGCGCAAAAAGTGGTGGCTGAGGGCCTAGAGTTAACCCTCAAAACCTTTAGCGATGTGCTCTCTCGATTCAATATTGAAGCCGTTGACCCCGCTGGAGAACCTTTCGATGCCGGTTTTCATCAGGCGGTCAGTATGCAGCCAAACCCCGAAGTGGAGCCGAATACTGTGATCGAGGTGTTTCAAAAGGGCTACTGCCTAAACGGCCGTTTGATTCGCCCAGCCATGGTTGTGGTCGCAACATCGTCTTAATTAGCAAAACTTATATCCGGCGCTCTTGAATTTCATTAAATAGAACCCACATTAAGAGCATTGGATTAGAAATTTTTAACCCCCTGTTGCTAAACCCTAGTAACAGACTTTAGAAAAGTGATGGAGAAAAAGTAATGGGAAAGATTATTGGAATTGATTTGGGAACTACCAACTCCTGCGTATCCGTACTTGAGGGCGATAAACCCAAGGTGATTGAGAACGCTGAGGGTGCCCGAACCACCCCTTCTGTGGTGGCCTATGCCGAAGGTGGTGAAATACTGGTAGGTCAGTCGGCAAAAAGACAGGCAGTGACCAATCCTGAAAATACCGTTTATGCAGTTAAGCGCCTTATCGGTCGCCGTTTTGACGATAAAGTGGTTAAAAAAGATATTAAAATGGTCCCCTACAAGATTGTTAAAGCCGATAACGGCGACGCATGGGTAGAGATCAAAGGTGAAAGCAAAGCTGCACCTCAGGTATCTGCGGAAGTGCTGAAGAAAATGAAGAAGACTGCGGAAGATTATCTTGGAGAGACTATCTCTGAAGCTGTAATCACCGTACCTGCCTACTTTAATGACTCTCAGCGTCAGGCCACCAAAGATGCGGGGCGTATCGCCGGTCTCGATGTAAAACGCATTATCAATGAGCCGACGGCAGCGGCGTTGGCCTATGGTATAGACAAAACTGCGGGCGACAGTGTGGTCGCGGTCTACGACTTAGGTGGCGGTACCTTTGATATCTCAATTATTGAGATTGCCGATGTAGATGGAGAAAAGCAATTTGAAGTTCTGGCTACCAATGGCGACACTTTTCTAGGTGGTGAAGACTTTGATTTGCGTCTAATCGAATATTTGTCAGCGGAGTTTAAGGCGGATAGCAGTATAGATCTGCATGGAGATCCACTGGCCATGCAGCGCCTCAAAGAGGCCGCCGAGAAGGCAAAAATTGAGTTGTCCTCCAGTTCTCAGACAGAAGTTAATCTCCCCTATATAACAGCTGATGCAACAGGGCCCAAACATCTGGTAGTCAAGTTGACTCGAGCCAAGTTGGAATCTCTGGTTGAAGAACTGGTTGAGCGATCGCTAAATCCGCTCAAGGTAGCTCTTAAAGATGCGGGCAAATCGGCCTCTGAAATCGATGAGGTTATCCTTGTCGGTGGCCAGACTCGTATGCCTATGGTTCAGGCGAAAGTAACTGAATTCTTTGGTAAAGAACCTCGCAAAGATGTCAATCCCGACGAAGCTGTAGCTGTGGGTGCTGCACTTCAGGGTGCGGTTCTTTCCGGTGATGTCAAAGATGTACTATTGCTAGATGTGACGCCACTCAGCTTGGGTATCGAGACAATGGGTGCTGTAGCCACGCCGGTTATCGAGAAAAACACCACCATTCCCACTAAGAAATCACAGATTTTCTCAACGGCAGATGACAATCAGACCGCGGTCACCATTCATGTGGTTCAGGGTGAGCGCAAACAGGCTGCTCAGAATAAATCTCTGGGTCGTTTTGATTTAGCTGATATACCTCCTGCGCCACGCGGCATGCCGCAAATTGAAGTCACCTTTGATATTGATGCTAACGGCATCTTGCATGTGGGTGCCAAGGACAAGGCGACAGGCAAAGAGCAGTCGATTGTGATCAAGGCATCATCAGGGTTATCGGATGAAGAAATTGATGCCATGGTTAAGGATGCAGAGGCCAACGCGGCAGAGGATAAGAAGTTCGCAGAATTAGTTCAGGCCCGCAATACGGCTGACGGCCTAGCTCACGCCGCCAAGAAAACCCTTGAGGAAGCTGGCGATAAAGCCACTGATGATGAAAAATCGGCAATTGAGGCGGCTATCGCCAAAGTTGAGGAGTCGGTACAGGGTGATGACAAGGAGGCCATGGATGCGGCGGCAAAAGAACTGTCGGAAGCTTCATCCAGCTTGGCGCAAAAGCTTTATGCAGAACAGCAGGCCGAGGCTGGACCAGCTGATGCCGGCGAGCAGGCTTCAGGTGATGATGCGATGGACGCCGAGTTTGAAGAGGTAAAAGAAGGGGCTCAGAAAGAAGATAGCAAGTAATACATTGCTAGAGTCTGTTGGCGCGAACCATGGTTCGCGCCTTCATTATATTGGTTTCACCTAGGAATTTAAAAGCTAATCATGGCAAAGCGCGATTACTACAAAGTGTTGGGAGTGGACGATGCAGCCTCTGATCCAGAGATCAAGAAGGCCTTTCGTCGCATAGCGATGAAATATCACCCAGACCGCAATCCAGATGATGAAAATGCTGGAGATAAGTTTAAAGAGGCGCAGGAGGCTTACGAAATTCTCGGCAATGAAGAGAAGAAAGCTGCCTATGATCGCTTTGGACACGCCGGTGTTGACGGCAACGCGGGCGCAGGTGCCGGTGGTTTTGACGGAGCTGGCTTTAGTGATGTGTTTGGGGATGTTTTTGGCGATATCTTTGGCGGCGGCGGTGGAAGGAGATCTGGTCCGGCCAGAGGTTCTGATCTGCGCTATGACTTACAGTTAGATCTAGAGGACGCGGTAAAGGGCAAAACCATTCAAATTGATGTGCCCACTACGGTGCATTGTGGTACCTGCAATGGCTCTGGTACTCGCCGCGGATCCTCTCCAAAAACCTGTGGTAGTTGTGGTGGAGCTGGTCAGGTTCGCATGGCTCAGGGATTTTTCTCAGTTCAGCAGACCTGTCCCCAGTGCCGAGGTCGAGGTCAGGTAATTTCCGATCCCTGTGGCGATTGTCATGGCCGAGGTGTCAATGAAGAGCGCAAGACACTCTCGGTAAAAATTCCATCCGGTGTCGACACTGGAGATCGCATTCGTTTAGCGGGAAAGGGCGAAGCTGGTCCCAGCGGCGGGCCTGCAGGTGATCTCTATGTGCAGATGCATGTTCGGGATCACGCTATTTTTGTTCGTGACGGCAGTCATTTGCACTGTGAGGTTCCTATTAGTTTTGCTCAGGCTGCACTGGGTGGTGAGTTGGAAGTTCCAACCCTATCGGGTAAGGTTAAGTTAAAAATTCCCTCCGAGACCCAGAGTGGCAAGCTATTGCGCCTGCGCGGCAAAGGAGTGGCTCCAGTTCGTGGCGGGGGCGCTGGGGATTTGCTGTGTCGAGTGGTATTGGAAACGCCGGTTAATCTCAGTGCACAGCAGCGGGAGTTTTTAGAAACCTTTGATAAAAGCCTAGCAGGTAAGGGCAAGCATTCGCCCAGAACCACCCGTTGGTTTAATGGAGTGAAAAAATTCTTCGATAATCTCACTGGTTAGAGGTAGAGTTACAACAAATTCTGAGACTGTGGAACATAAAATGATCAATATTGCCATTACCGGTGCTGGCGGACGAATGGGTAAAGCCCTAATTGAGGCTATTGCCGCAACTGAAGGTTTGCAGCTAAGCGCTGCCGTTGAGCGGCCGGGCAGCTCCCTAATTGGTGTGGATGCCGGTGAATTAGCCGGGATTGGCCGCAATAATATCCAAGTATCAGCGTCTTTAGGGGATATTGCAGATCAGTTTGATATTTTGATTGATTTTAGTACAGCTGCGGCCACTGCTGATAATGCGGCGGTCTGTGCCGAGCATGCCAAGAAAATGGTGATTGGCACCACTGGGCTCAATCAACAGCAGTTAGATCAGGTTGACCAGTTGAGTAAAAATACCGCTGTCTGTATGGCTTCAAACTACGCCACTGGGGTCAATCTTTGCTTTAAGCTAGCAGAGCTTGCCGCCACTGTGCTGGGTGAAGATGTGGACATAGAAATTTCCGAGACCCATCATCGCCATAAAGTCGATGCGCCCTCTGGTACAGCACTGTCGTTGGGAGAATCAGTTGCAGGTGCTTTGGGTCGCAATCTCAAAGAGGTTGCAGTCTATGGTCGAGAGGGGCAAATCGGCGCTCGGGACAGGCAGACTATCGGCTTTGCTACCCAAAGGGCTGGGGATGTTGTCGGCGATCACAGCGTACTGTTTGCCGCAGAGGGTGAGCGAGTGGAGATTACTCATAAGGCCTCGAGTCGCATGGCGTTTGCCCGCGGAGCGTTGCGCGCTGCGCTGTGGTTGCACAGCCAGAAAAATGGCCTGTATAGCATGCAAGATGTTTTAAATCTGCAGTTATTAAAAAATTAACTAAGTCAGAGATAGACAAAACAGGCCTGCTTGCCATAAAATACTGCCTCAGCACCGTTTACTAAAAACGGCCCTGATTCGAGAGGTTGCAATACTGAATATTTCTAAGAGAGCGAGATGAGACGATAAGTTTCATCTCGTTTTTTTGCAAATGTTCAGTGGGCTTTTCGATTTTATCCTATCAAAATAGACCAATTAGAGTTTAGGAGGTTGTGTGAATTCCCAAGTTATGCGGGAAGCCGTACTTGCGCTTGCAGATGGAACAATTTTCAAAGGAACCGCCATTGGTGCGGATGGACAGTCTGTTGGTGAAGTGGTTTTTAACACAGCACTTACGGGTTACCAAGAGATTCTCACCGATCCCTCCTATGCGCAACAGATTGTAACCCTGACCTATCCCCATATAGGTAATGTAGGGGTTAACTCAGAAGATCAAGAGTCGGATAAAATCTGGGCGGCCGGTCTAGTGATTCGCGACCTTCCACTGCTGGCCTCAAATTTTCGCAGTGAACAGGCTCTCGACCAATATCTAAGCGCCAATGGGATCCTTGGTATTGCCGATATAGATACCAGAAAATTAACCAGAATACTTCGTGAAAGTGGTTCCCAGAGCGGCTGTATTATGGCGGGTGCCGTAGATGAGAAAAAGGCACTTCAGGCGGCTCGAGCATTCCCCGGCCTTAAAGGCATGGATTTGGCGAAACAGGTAACCACGTCTGAGGCCTACCAGTGGCAGCAGCATAGTTGGACCCTTGGCGGCGGCTATAAAACAGCCACCGATCACAAATTTAAAGTGGTAGTCTATGACTACGGTGTAAAGCGCAATATTCTGCGCATGCTGGTGGACCGAGGTTGTGAACTAACCGTAGTGCCAGCTCAGACTCCGGCCAGCGAAGTATTGGCTATGCAGCCGGATGCTGTATTCCTTTCCAATGGCCCCGGTGATCCAGAACCCTGTGATTACGCCATTGCCGCTATACAAGAACTTTTACAGACTGATATTCCGATCTTTGGTATCTGCTTGGGGCATCAACTGTTGGCACTCGCCTCTGGTGCCAAAACGGTAAAAATGAAATTTGGGCACCACGGCGCCAACCACCCAGTAGAGGATAGCGCCAGCAAGCTAGTGATGATTACCAGCCAAAACCACGGCTTTGCTGTTGAAGAAGAGGGCTTGCCCGCCTGTCTTAAAGCCACTCATCGCTCCCTGTTTGATGGTTCATTACAGGGTATCCACCGCACAGATAAGCCGGCGTTTAGCTTTCAGGGCCATCCTGAAGCCAGTCCTGGCCCCCATGATGCGGCACCACTATTTGATCACTTTATTGAATTAATGGAGGCTAGACGCCAAGCGTCTTGAGTTGTTGCAGAGCCTATGTCAAAAAGAACAGATATAAAAAGCATTCTTATTCTCGGGGCGGGCCCAATTGTTATTGGTCAAGCCTGTGAATTTGACTACTCCGGCGCTCAAGCCTGTAAAGCACTGAGGGAGGAGGGCTATAGGGTTATTCTAGTGAACTCCAATCCGGCTACCATAATGACCGATCCGGCCATGGCCGATGCCACCTATATTGAGCCAGTTGAATGGCGCACGGTGGCGAAAATTATTGAGAAAGAAAAGCCCGATGCGCTGCTGCCTACAATGGGTGGCCAGACTGCCCTCAACTGTGCCTTGGATCTCGCCAAGCAGGGTGTCCTAGAGCAGTTTGGGGTAGAGATGATCGGCGCCAATGCAGATGCTATTGATAAGGCCGAAGACCGTGAGCGTTTCGATAAGGCGATGCGCTCGATTGGGTTGGATACCCCAGAATCTGGGATAGCGCACAGTATGGAAGAGGCCTATCAGGTCGCCGACCGTTTCGGTTTTCCCTGTGTTATTCGCCCCTCATTTACTATGGGTGGTTCCGGCGGCGGTATTGCCTACAACCGCGAAGAATTTGAGCAGATCTGTCGGCGTGGACTAGACCTATCTCCCACCAATGAACTGTTAATCGATGAATCACTGATTGGCTGGAAAGAGTTTGAAATGGAGGTGGTGCGAGATCGCAGAGACAACTGCATCATAATCTGTTCTATTGAAAATTTGGACCCCATGGGAATCCATACCGGCGACTCAATTACTGTGGCGCCGGCGCAGACATTGACTGACAAAGAGTACCAAATTATGCGCAATGCCTCGATCAAGGTATTGCGTGAGATTGGTGTTGAGACCGGCGGATCCAATGTGCAGTTTGCAGTGAATCCTGAGGATGGACGCTTAATCGTTATTGAAATGAATCCGCGAGTATCGCGCTCTTCGGCTCTGGCATCCAAAGCCACAGGGTTCCCCATTGCTAAAGTGGCGGCAAAACTGGCGGTCGGATACACCTTGGACGAACTGCAAAACGAAATTACCGGCGGAGCCACACCGGCCTCTTTTGAGCCCAGCATTGATTACGTGGTTACCAAGGTCCCGCGCTTTGCCTTTGAGAAATTTAATCAGGCCGATCAGAAACTGACCACGCAGATGAAATCTGTGGGCGAGGTGATGGCCATAGGTCGCACCTTCCAAGAATCCATGCAAAAAGCCCTGCGTGGGCTGGAAGTGGGCGTTGCAGGTTTTGATTCCATAGTGAATCTTCAGGATCAGTCGTCCTCGGCCGTACTAAACAATCAGTTGGCTGAAGCTGGGCCGGATCGTATCTGGTATTTGGCAGATGGTTTTCGCAGTGGTATCGGCATTGAAGAAATGTTTGCCATCACCAAAATAGACCCTTGGTTTTTGGTGCAGATCGAAGATCTGATCAAAGAAGAGTTGCGCTTGCAGGGCACCGATCTCTCCGACCTTGATAAAGCATCTCTGTACAGATTAAAAAGAAAAGGTTTCTCCGACAGACGTCTGGCGGATATTCTCGGCTGTGGTGAACAGGCAGTGCGCGAGATGCGCCACAAACTGGAGTTGCATCCAGTCTACAAGCGTGTGGATACCTGCGCCGCTGAATTCTCCACAGACACCGCCTATATGTACTCCACCTACGAGGATGAATGTGAGGCGCGACCCAGCGATAAAGACAAAATTTTGGTGCTCGGCGGCGGTCCCAACAGGATTGGTCAGGGTATAGAGTTTGATTACTGCTGTGTGCATGCGGCACTGGCAATGCGTGAAGATGGCTATGAAACTATTATGGTCAACTGCAATCCGGAAACCGTCTCCACTGACTACGACACCTCTGACCGCCTATTTTTTGAGCCGGTCACCCTCGAGGATGTGCTAGAAATCGTGCGCTTGGAAAAGCCCAAAGGGGTGATAGTGCAGTTTGGTGGTCAGACGCCGTTAAAGTTGGCGCGAGCCCTTGAAGCCCAAGGCGTGCCTATAGTGGGCACCACGCCAGATGCTATAGATCGGGCAGAGGATCGCGAGCGCTTCCAGCAAATGATTGAAAAACTGGGTCTATTGCAACCCTCAAATTCAACCGCCCGCAGTGCCGAGGACGCGGTGGTTTTGGCTAAACAAATTGGTTATCCACTGGTGGTTCGTCCCTCCTACGTATTGGGTGGCCGCGCTATGGAAATTGTCTACAAAGAAGATGAATTGCGCCACTATATGCGCACCGCTGTAGAAGTTTCCGAGGACTCTCCGGTATTGCTGGATTTCTTTCTGCCCAATGCCATAGAAGTGGATGTGGATGCGGTCAGTGATGGTGAGCAGGTGGTGATTGGCGCCATTATGCAACATATAGAACAGGCCGGTATCCACTCTGGTGATTCCGCCTGTTCGTTACCTCCCTACAGTCTCAGTGAAGATATTCAGGATCAGATGCGTGAGGTTTGTAAAAAAATGGCGCGCGAACTGGGTGTGCGCGGGTTAATGAATGTGCAGTTGGCGTTGCAAGACGGCAAAATATACGTGATCGAGGTCAATCCTCGTGCCTCCAGAACCGTGCCCTTTGTGTCCAAATGTATTGGTGCCTCACTGGCAAAAATAGCGGCTCGCTGCATGGTGGGTCAAACCCTTGAGTCACAGGGCTTCACTCGCGAAATTGTGCCGCCTTATTTCAGCGTTAAAGAGGCGGTATTCCCCTTTAATAAATTCCCTGGAATTGATCCCATTCTCGGGCCGGAGATGAAATCTACCGGTGAAGTAATGGGCGTGGGAGAGACCTTTGCCGAAGCCTATGGCAAAGCAGAGTTGGGTGCCAGTGATGAGATTCCCTCAAAGGGTACCGCATTTATCAGTGTACGCAAGAGGGACAAAGGCCAGTTGCCGGAGTTGGCCAATAGCCTCAAAGCTCTCGGCTTCAAATTGGTTGCCACCAAAGGCACAGCAGAGATTATTAGCGCCGCAGGTATCGAGGTGCAGTTGATCAACAAGGTGCAAGAGGGCAGGCCGCATATTGTGGATATGATCAAGAGCGACAAGATCCACCTTATTGTCAATACCACAGAGGGCCGTCAGGCGATCTCCGACTCCTCTACTATTCGCTCCAATGCAGAACAGAATCGAGTCTACTATACTACGACCATGGCCGGTGGTAGAGCGGTTTGCGAGGCGTTAATGTTCGCTGGTGATATTCAGGTTAGAAATTTACAAACTCTTCATAAGGCAATTGGCTAATGCAAAAGATTCCAATGACAATAGAGGGTGAGGCGGCCCTTAGAACAGAGGTTGAGAAGCTCAAAAAGCAGGATCGACCCGATGTTATTCAGGCTATTGCCGAGGCCAGAGAGCATGGCGATTTAAAAGAGAATGCCGAATACCATGCGGCGCGAGAACAGCAGGGGTTTATCGAAGGTCGTATTCAGGATATTGAGGCGAAACTATCCCGTGTCCAGATTATTGATATATCCAAGATACCTCAGGGAGATCGCGTGATCTTCGGTTCCACAGTGACCATTATCAACACTGAGACTGATCAGCAGCTGTGTTACCGCATTGTTGGCGATGATGAAGCTGATGTAAAAGACGGAAAGATTTCCTACCAGTCACCTATTGCGCGGGCGTTGATCAGCAAAGAGATAGGTGAGGTTGTCAATGTTAATACGCCCGGTGGTGAAATAGAGTATGAAATCGATAACGTCGAATACTCCATCTCTTAGGCTCGATCAACAGGATGCTCTAGATAGCGTTTAAGAGAAATAACATCAATGCCTTTTGGGCATGCAGGCGGTTTTCCGCCTCATCCCAGACCACGGAAATCTTTTTGTCTTCCAGCAGTTCTGCTGAAACTTCCTCGCCTCTATGCGCGGGCAGGCAATGCATAAAGAGTGCATTATCTGCTGCATTAGCCATCAACTGGTGGTTGACCTGAAATCCTTCGAAGAGCTTAAGTCTAGTCTGTTGCTCAGTTTCTTGGCCCATTGAGGCAAATACATCCGTGGTAACAAGATCGGCGCCAGACGCGGCGATTATTGGATCATCAGTGAGCAAAACGCGACCGCCCGCATTTTCAACTAGCTGAGCATCTGGCTCGTAGCCCACAGGGCAGGCGATGCGCAACTGGAAATCAAACTGCATGGCGGCATTGATCCACGAGTGGCACATATTATTGCCATCGCCAATCCAAGCCACGGTTTTACCCTGAATAGAGCCGCGCTGCTCCACATAGGTCTGCACATCCGCCAATAGTTGGCAGGGGTGGAAGCTATCGGTCAGTGCATTGATCACTGGCACATCAGAGTATTCGGCAAAACGCTCAATTTTGTCGTGGCCAAAGGTTCTAATCATCACCAGATCCGCCATGCGCGATATCACTCGGGCAGAATCCTCAATGGGTTCGCCACGCCCCAGCTGGGTATCAGTGGGGGATAAAAACAGCGCGCTACCGCCCAGCTGTGCCATGCCCGCCTCAAAGGAGACTCTGGTTCTGGTGGAGGATTTTTCAAAAATCATCGCCAGCACCTTGCCGGCAAAAACTGGCTTTTGACGGCTATCGCGATGGGCTTTCTTCAGCGCTATAGCTGAGTCGATGACCTTATGTAGTTCATCTGAAGTAAGATCTTGCAGAGTAAGAAAATGTCTAACCGCCATAAACCCGACCCCTATTGGAAGTCTTTAATCAGTGGAGCCAAAATTGTCACCACCTGCTTGGCTTCATCGTCGCTCATAATCAGCGGTGGCAACAGCCTGACCACTGAATCAGCGGTCACATTAATAATTAACCCCTGCTCTAGGGCCTTGGCATACAGGGACTTGCACGGCTTGGTCAGTTCAATACCGATCATACAGCCACGACCACGAATTTCTTTAACATGAGTTGCGCCTTCGAGTTCACTGGCCAATCCCTGCATAATAATATCACCAATTGCCGTGGCTCGTTGATAAAGGCTGTCCTTCTCAAGAGTCTCCAGCACGCTCAATGCCGCACTGCAAGCCAGTGGATTACCGCCAAAGGTGGAGCCGTGGTTGCCCGGCTGCATCAGCTTGGCGGCGTCGCCATAGGCCAGACAGGCGCCGATGGGCACGCCATTGCCAAGGCCTTTGGCAGTAGTCACCACATCTGGCTGAATGCCACTGTGCTGGTAGTAAAAATATTTGCCTGTTCTGCCATTGCTGGTCTGTACTTCATCTAGCATCAGCAACCAGCCCTGCTCATCACAAAGGGCGCGCAATTGTTTTAGGTACTGGGGATCGGCAATCTGCACGCCGCCTTCACCTTGAACAGGTTCAACAAGAATTGCGCAGATATTGGGATTGTTCTCAGCGATCACCTTAAGTGCTTCAATATGGTTAAATGGGCCGCGCGCAAATCCCCTTACCAAAGGCTCAAAGCCGGCCTGAACCCTGCGACTGCCAGAGGCGGTTAAGGTGGCCAGAGTACGCCCATGAAATGCGTTATCCATCACCAAAACCGTGGGCAATTTAATACCTTTTTTATGGCCGTAGAGGCGCGCCATTTTGATAGCGGCCTCATTGGCTTCTGCCCCTGAATTGCCAAAAAATACATTGGTCATTCCAGAGATATCACAGAGCTTCTGTGCTAACTGTTCCTGGTGGGGAATAGCAAAAAAGTTTGAGCAATGGGTGAGCTGGCCAGCCTGTTGCCTGATCGCATCCGTTACCGCTGGATGCGAGTGCCCGAGCCCACAGACAGCAATGCCCGACAGTGCATCCAGATATTTTTTACCACTGTTATCCCACAGCCAAGCGCCTTCGCCCCTGACCAAAGTCACAGATCTCTCACCGTAGGTATTCATTAGTGCTGTAGTTGCCATGGGCTATTCGCATCTCTCGCTTTTTAAAACTAACAGAAAAAGGGCAGCGTTGCTGCCCTTTAGAACAGTTTTATTATAGGAATATTTTCCAATCATCGCAATAATAGCGGTCTTTCTTTAGCTATATAACTAAACAGGGTAAAATAAGCGTTTAAAGCAATAACTTTGATAGGGCTCAGCTTAATGGACATTATGGAAACAATTCGTGATCAAGTAGAAAGCAATTCGGTACTTCTCTATATGAAAGGGTCACCCAACCAACCTCAATGCGGGTTCTCGGCGCGGACTGTTCAGGCGCTGATGGGATGTGGGCATCGCTTCGCCTATGTGGATGTGTTATCCAATCCTGAGATCCGCTCTAATTTACCCCTCTATGGCAACTGGCCGACATTTCCGCAACTATGGGTTGCGGGAGAATTAATTGGAGGTTGCGATATAGTGACAGAGATGCATGAGAAAGGTGAGTTAAAAACCCTGATTGATCAAGCTGTCGAGGACAGCGGTCAATCTGAAGCATAAACGATCAAAGCCTGTTGGGTTAGCGGCCGTTTCTGCGGTCGCGACTTATCCAGCTCCAGAGACCCGTAAGGGCGAGAACGCATAGTAGCAGGCCTACTAAATCGATAAATAGCACGCCCAGAGGCCCAAAAAATCGGCCGCTATGCAGGTCGATCACAACGGTCTCCAAAGATACCCCTAAGCCACTTTCCGAGCTATTTATACTAGCTGCGATTTGCTGGGGCAGTGAGGTTGCCAGGGTTATATTGGCAGTTGCAAGCGTTTCCTTGTCAATTGGCTCCACGGAGAAGTTGTTAACCTTAAACTCCAAGGGCTCGGAATCAGATAACAGAAAAATACGCTTATGCTGGCTGGCGAGTTGGGTTATATGGGTCGGCAAGCCCTGAATATCATTAAATACCTCAATAAACTGCCCCTCTGCGGTCAACAGAACCAATCCATCGCCACACAGGGCTGCGAAAAGCCCTTGGGTTTGGGTTGCAGACATAAGCGGTGGGCGGCAGTTGGCAACAGGCTGCCCATTGTAAAACAACTGATTATCACCGGCCTGATAGAGCCAGTTACCTGCAAAGTCAAAACCCTGACCGGTCGCAGGTTTAAGGCCATACCATTTAAGTAGCCAACCATTGCTCAGTTTTATATGGCTCAGATTCAGCTGTGGTGAATGATTGAGAGCAAACCCGCTCACAGCCAAGAAAATAACCACCAAGAATATCGACAGGCCAATTTTGCTGTGCCAGCGCATGCTGGGTTTGGGGCTTTTTTTGATATTCAAAATAAATCTCGTTTAATGATCGGTTTGGGAGATAACCAGACTATGATAATACAAAGCCAGATTAACTACCTTATTGACTGCCCAAACCGACAGGGTGGCGCCAGTAATTCCATCTACGGATTGGTTTAATCTAAGATTTGAGTCCAATCCCATACCTATATACTGGTTTGTATAGGCTCGATAGCGCACTTCGCCACCGCGACTTTCTCGATAGGCAAGAATTTTTACCAAGGCTACCTTATGGTTTTCTACAACAACCCCCATAGTAATTGGCATCTCCTTGCCGATTTCTTCTAGAATCCATGCTGTTTTGTGATCGGTTCGATGATAGCGAATGCGCAATCCATATAATGGATGACCCAGAATTTTCTGGGCCTGTTGGCGAAGCTCCGGGGTAATCCACAGCACTTTGGATTGGGGCGGCTGATTGGGAAAGACCTCGCCGATAAAATCAGCCCTAGACTGAAAAACCCCTTTGGCACTCGCAACAGAAGAAACCAAAGGGGTGGTAAAGAGCAGTACAGTTATAAAGATTAATGTATTTTTAAGTGCAAATAACATAAGGCCTTTTTAATTAACTGTAGTTTATAAATCATCACAATTTAGTAGGAGTAACCCACACCAATATTGATACCATCGGAGCCGGCTTCACCCGCTGCGTGCTGATTCTGGTAGTCCAGTTTAAATACCACATTGGGATGCAGCCAGTAATTAATGCCTAGATCAAACTGGGTGGTCTCCGAATCTGTAGCGCTGCCCGCTGTATTATCCCACTGACTATAGCGCGCGAAAACACCGATTTTATCGTTGATTCTGTAGGAGGGCTCTAAATAGAGACCTTTTTGAGTATCGGCGCCCTCTTTGGTGGCGTTAATAGCCTTATCAAACGCCCACTGAGCATACAGGGCTCGCAGTTGGAACTGATCTTGTTGCCAGGCAA
>JANXGQ010000022.1 GCA_024959305.1 Porticoccaceae bacterium
AACGTAGCGCCGCCAAATGCCTCAGTAAACTCAGCTGGGGCAGTAGTTGTATCAGCTGGTGGGGTAGCTGGGGTAACTGGGGTAACAGCTGGGTCAGTACCAGTGTTGCCGCCGCCAGCAACAGGGACTAGCTTAAAGCGCCAATAGCCGGCACCGAAGTTAATATCAAGCGTCATTACATTGTCTGTTAGTTCAGTCACTTCATAGACAATTGATGCGGCCGCATGTGCCGGATCGCCAATTTCGCTACCATTGATAACCTTGGGCAGACCTATATGAGCGCCAAGACCATTTAATATCAGTATTTCATCCGCTTCATTATAGCTGTATGTGGCCGCATTAGAGCCATCGTGAGGTGCAACAGGTGCGCCACAGCCCTCAGCTACACCCTGCCAACCCTCAAGCCAAGTCTCGCCACCCATCAGATTAGAAAAGCTACCATCAGCACTGAAACGGAAGATATCATCGAAGAAGCAGCTTCTAGCATCCACATCGCCAGCGCTGTTTGACCACCAGCTAGCGTCGCCCTGAGATGGACCCACGCCCAGAGCAGCGGCCTCAGGGGCTATTTTCCAATCGCCAGCTATGGGGCTATTATTTTCTGGATCAAAATTGTCACCCGCGCTATCGGGATCATCAGATAAAGTATCTGTGCCATAGTCAAATTCATCTGCCCAGATAGGGGAATCTGAAGGGCTGGCATTGACATCGTAAACTCGCACATAGTCAACTTCCATCTGACTCTGATTAAAATTCGAGGCAATGCCGCTTTCTATTGCAACATTCATTAACAGGTATAACTCTGAGTCAAATGGCCAGGTGTTGGCATCTTTTACAGCTGGGTTGTACGTGTAATGGACATTGCCATCGACACTGAAAACCATCCGATCTGCTGTCCAATCCAAGGTATACACATGGAATTGGCTGGAGGCAGTGGAGATAGTCTGCCCTCCGTAATTTACGGTGCCCCCGTGACTAGAGGGTGTATGTATGGCACTGGATACATAGTTTTGATTAGATCCCCAATGCTCCATTAAATCTACTTCTCCAGAGTATGGCCAATTGGTTGTACCATAGCCCTGAGTCTGCCAGTAGGCACCTAGCTCATCGATATTTTTTCCCAAAAACCAAACAGCTGGCCAAGTCCCATGCCCGGTAGGCAGCTTTGCGCGAACCTCAACACGACCATAGGTAAAAGCAAATTTAGAATTAAGCCGAGCCGAGGTATATTGCTTAGTAACTCCCTGATCCTGAAATGTCTCTTTCTTGGCTACAATCTTTAATGTGCCATCACTGACAAAGGTGTTTTCAATTCGATCGGTGTAATGCTGTTGTTCGTTATTAAACCATCCAACACCATTGGGTAGCTTGGTTTGGTGGAACCATTTGCTGGAATCAATAGCGACAGCTGTAGAACTATTGGCAAAGGTGGCAAGAACGCTGGTACTGAGTAAAAATAAAACAAGGTGCAATGATTTTTTTATAGCGCATCTTGCAGTGCAAAAATTAATTTTTCTCATTACCTACATCCTCAGATTTGTATTTGTATTTGTATTTGTATTTGTATTTGTATTTGTATTTGTATTTGTATTTGTATTTGTATTTGTATTTGTATTTGTATTTCGTACATCCTAGTTCTAGTATGTTTCAAAAGCGTTCGGCTCGGTCAGTTAAAACCATATATGCGCGACCAAACGGTCATTTACTAGTCACTTAGTTATGCGAAGCACCTCTCAGGTCTCTTGTTTGGCGGTGTGTCTGGGATAAGTTGGACTTTTATTTGTAATTCGTAAATCTACTCCTTCATTTCTTCAAACTTTGTTCGGCTCGGTCAACTCGAACTATATTCGCCCTTTTTAGACATTTTTTGTATAGTTAAAAAATTTAAAATGAAACAATTCCTAAGCTAATTAACTACAATCATGTCCGCTCAGGTTAATAACCATGTCCCTTGACTCCCATTACCAAAAAATAAAATTCTTGAGTGCCACCAGAGAGCTAGTAATAGAACTGTACTCTATTAAGGATTCAGAAAGCCCAATATATAAAACAAAGGGCAGTGAACTGGATGGCTTTTTGAAAGCAGGCATTATTTTAGGTATAGCCAATAAAGACGAAATTCAAAAAATTATCGATGAGGAGCACTGGTCAATTTTGGGGATGACCAGAAAACAACGCCGGGCTGAGAAAAAACTAAACAAACCGCAAGCCGAACCTGATTGGAAAATTTATGATGAACCTACGATTCAGCGAAAAAAATAACTGAACAGAACTCAATCAAAAAAGGTGGCCCCACGTTTACCTGAGGAGGAAAATATAAACCCAAGGCCACCCAATTCTTAATCAAATTACTCTTACACTTCCTAGTTCCTCAAACGTCACTGTTGCCATATCACCCTTAATTATCTTCTTCTGGCCAAATAACATTAGCGATCGCCTGTAACTCAGAAACTGTCAACTGCCCCTCTTCGTTAATCCAATGATAACGGTCGATGTCATGCCGCTCTACTTCACGACGCCATTGCTCCATCAGCAGGTAACCAGCCGCCTGCTCTACACTAACGCCTTTAACCGGCATAGCGGTAGCTGGGTACCATTCCCAGCGCCAGTTGAACCAATCTTCATCATTATGATGACCCATCCATAAAAGCCAGTGTGTACGGCCTTTGTGAATATAGTAAGCATCGATTCGGTTATTCATAGGGCTCCATGCCCACTCAACCTGACAAACGTATAGCGACTTTTTTGTCGGCTTTTGCGGAATCCGGTCAAAACTATGCCGCTGTTCATAATCAAGTAATTGAACCTCAAAATAAGCTGGTTGTGGCGGCATCCCTTTAACTTCATAAAGTCGTTGCTGAGGGAGCTCATTTGGTCTCATAGGCACATTAGGTGTATTCATTTGCCACCCCCTTTAATACAAGGCCCGATCACTAGATAACTACTCGGCAAGCCCATACGCTTTCTGAAATCTTCGGCTTCTTTTCCTTTAAGATGCTTAACCTTAACTTTCCCTTTATAGGTTGAAGGCTTGTCCTTTGGGACTTCGCTCTGTGGTGAATATTTATTATCAGTCATAACATTATCCTCTTTAGTGCTTTGCGAAATGCGGGCGCACAAGCTGGTTATCAAATACCCAGTCTGTAAGGCAGACCAATCCAAAACAGTAGCTTCTAACTAAAAAATAGCTACTGAATATAATTTCGAAACCGCAAAGTAGCAGTCCTTTTAGAGGACGGAACATAGAGTGATTGAGGAAGGTCAGCATCCTTGGGAATCCACTCTACAATGCCACTGGGTGACTTTACATAATGCCAGCCGGACCTTGGTGCTATAGTCCAAGCCCCAACCCTCAGGTGACCTATGCGATGTCTAGCACTATTACCATGGAGCATAGCGGAAGAACCTCTTGGTTGATCCGGATGCGGGAATGGTAGGTCGTGCAAAATGGCTGGAATAGGCTCTTTATCTAGACTTGGCAACTGTCCTGAAAATACCTGGGAACCATTGATCCAGTCGACCAAATAATCCCTGTCTTCTGATGCCTTCTTGTTGGATAGATTCTGGTTAGTAGAATCAAATTTTGAGTGTGACATAACATTATCCTCTTTAGTGCTTTGCAATATGCGGGCGCACAATCTGGTTATCAAATGCCCAGCTTTTTAGGAAAGCCAACCCATAAAATGCAAAAAACCCAATCCAGCAGAGCCAAATCGGGTTAATAAGTCGAGATTAATCGACGGTCCGGTTTAGCTGGTATTTATAAAGCACCCCGCAATCTGGATCAAATCGGTGCTCCTACTATTATATAACCTTCGACTTAAAAGGAAAGTTTCTTTTTATGGGTAGTTTTTACTGCCTTACCACTGAATAGTTTGCTGGACAAGATGAAACCAAAAAGCCCCTTACGGGGCTATATTTGGTGGAGGCGGCGGAATTGCGCTTAGCCTTTAACTCATTGATTAATATAGGTTAGATGAGTTTTAAAATACGCTTTTGTTATATTGAATATATCTCATAGATCTCGACTTACAAACTCAAATCCACTGGTTTCAGCCTCATTTTTTATTTTGAGTGCGACCTTCATCTATCTCTCCGAGAGCACAACTCGCCCCTCAGCCATTTTCGCGCACTGTAAAGGGATACTTATAGGCAACCAAACAAGTTGTTTTAAAGAATCAGTTAACCCTGACAAAGAGGCCCTATGAGCACCCAGATAATTGCCTATGCTGACCAGCTTTCCGCTAGGCGTATGGCGTATGGCACGCTTATCGCATTAACTCTGAAATAGCATCAAGGCGTTAAACAATGACTAAACTCTTTGTTTAATAGTCGTCGAGCACCGCACCCTTACTGGCGCTAGAGGCGTTAAAGGCAAACTTCGCTTGTACGCCACGGGTGTAACGCGGTGATGGTGCTTGCCAGTCGTTCTTACGCTCGGCAAGCTCCTCATCACTGATATTAAGTTGCAGTAATAGCTGCTTGGCATCAATGGTGATGGAGTCGTCCTCATTAATGAAGGCAATGTTGCCACCGGCAGCTGCCTCTGGCGCCACATGTCCAACCACCATGCCCCACGTACCGCCAGAAAAACGGCCATCTGTGATCAAGCCTACGCTTTCGCCTAAACCAGCACCAATCAATGCGCCGGTAGGTGCCAGCATTTCTGGCATACCCGGACCGCCTTTAGGGCCCAAGTAGCGCAGTACCATTACGTCGCCATCTTTTATTTTGCCCGCCAAAATAGCTTCCAGAGCTGACTGCTCATCGTTAAATACACGGGCAGGGCCTGTCATCACCAGAGTTTTCAGGCCAGTAATCTTAGCCACACAACCTTCTGGTGAAATATTACCTTTAAGAATAGCTAGGTGACCTTGCTTGTACACAGGGTTAGTAATAGGGCGAATTACATCTTGGTCAGCACTCGGCGCATCAGGTACGTCTTTGAGTACCTCTGCAATGGTCCGGCCAGTAATGGTTATACAGTCGCCATGCAGCAAACCGGCTACCAGCAGTGTCTTCATAACCTGTGGAATGCCGCCTGCTTGGTGCAAATCAACTGCCAAGTATTGTCCGCTAGGCTTGAGATTACACAGTACAGGAGTCTTCTGGCGCATGCGCTCAAAATCATCAATAGTCCACTCTACTCCAGCCGCATGCGCGATGGCTAAAAAGTGCAGCACGGCGTTGGTGGAACCGCCCGTGGCCATAATAACCGCCACTGCGTTTTCAATCGACTTTTTGGTAACGATGTCACGCGGCTTTAGGTTCATGCGGATCGCTTCAATCAGCACCTTGGCAGACTCTTTGGCTGAGTTCATTTTCTCATCATGAGGGTTAGCCATGGTAGATGAGTAAGGCAACGAAATACCCAGCGCTTCGAATGAGCTAGACATTGTGTTGGCTGTGTACATACCGCCACAGCTGCCAGTGCCAGGAACGGCTCGGCGTTCGATCTGAATCAGATCTTCGTCGCTCATACGCCCTGCCGCGTGTTCGCCCACAGCCTCAAAAACACTAACGATGTTCAGATCCTGGCCCTTGTAGCGCCCAGGTAGTATGGTGCCTCCATATACATAGATAGAGGGCACATTGGTACGCAGCATGCCCATCAGGCCACCAGGCATATTTTTGTCACAACCGCCAAGTACCAGAACGCCGTCCATCCACTGGCCCTGCACGCAGGTTTCAATACAGTCAGAGATCACTTCACGACTAATCAACGAGTACTTCATGCCCTCAGTGCCCATGGCCATACCATCTGAAATGGTTGGGGTACCAAAGACTTGTGCATTACCACCGGCTTCTTCGATGCCTGCAATCGCTGCGTCAGCCAGCCTTTGCAAACCACTGTTGCACGGAGTGATTGTACTGTGACCGTTAGCTACACCGACCATAGGTTTCTTGAAATCTTCAGCCTCGTAACCCATGGCGTAATACATCGAGCGATTAGGCGCGCGCGCGGTACCCTCAGTGATGTTCTTGCTGCGTCGATTGATCTGGTCGTCGGTATTACTGGTGTCGTGCGTCATGGTGTTTCTCGTTGAGAGTGGCGTTGATAAAAGCAGACAATGCGCCAGAGAATTGAGTTATCCCAATATGATAGTCATGCTGTATTAATATGTACAGCATGTCATTGCCATCACCCATCTACAAAAGGTACTGATTCACGAGCAGCTAGCATTGATGAACGACAGCTTCATCTTACATTTAATGGGATTTACGCTAACCGACCTGTTCAAAAGTATTAATGCTGAAAAAAATAGAGACTATTTGGCTGACGTTTTGGGAGGCTTCCAGAGGGTCTTTAGTAGCTAACAATTGTCGAATGAGCTGATTATTCCAGCGGATATTAAGGTAGTAAATGCCGTTTCTTTTGAGGTATAGGGACTGATGGCTTTCTCATTGTGTGACAAAATGTATTCAATTGAAAGCTAGGGATAGGAAAACCCCTGTAAAAACAGGGGGTTAACTATATTTGGTGGAGTGACAAGGAAACCGTGAAATAATTCTGGCAAAACCAGAAATAAATAATCACTAATGAATAATAAAGGTTTTTCTAAAGAGGCCACTATCATTTAAAAGGTCCACCCCGATGAGATGGACCTTTTATATTGTATAATGAAATTGAAAATCAAGCCCGATAGACTGGCACTCAGGCGTATATCAACTTCCTACAGTTTAACTTGTCACAAAGATTACTTTATTAAAACTTTTTAACGTTTAACTATTTCATCAAAGATAACAAGTTGGTCATTAAAATATACCATTTCGATACGGTCATTAGATCCAACACCATCAAGTAATGTTGCATAACCGGCATAGGTATCGTTTGCATCACCACAATTTGAAAATTGAACCTGAAGTTGATATAAGTTTTTTCCTGAATTTATTACGCTGAAAGTTCCAGAAAACGAACAACCTGCTACATTACTCCCCGAAAATGTACCATTATTATCTAGCACCATAGATGCAATTAAATTTCCAAATTCATCATAGTTGTCCCATGTACCAGAAACCTTTGATAATGATGAAGATCGATCATAATCAGAGTCATACGACAATGAAATAGATGCAACATTACCAAACTCAGAGGTCGCTGTGGCCTGTATAGTTCCTCTTTCACTTCCTACACCAGCTAAAGTCCATTGATCAGCATAACCACCACCAATCTGAAACCTGCCTGCACTGGCCGCGACGTCGTCTCCACTCGAAGTAACTAGGCTTCCTAAGTAAATAAAACCAAATTCCTGACTTATTGCAAAGAAGTCACCTGGTAATCCATCGTTAGGGTCATCATCATAAACTAACCCCCTCACCTCACCAGAAACACCTCCCTCTGAAATAGTGCCATTCCAAAGTCCACTTAGATTTTCGTTATTGAGATTTGATGATGCACTACTCTCTGATGATAAGGCGCTACTCTCTGATGATCCGGAACCACCTCCACCGCAAGCGGTCAGAAGCATTGACAATAGGAATAAATTTAAAACTAGAAATTTCATAAAACTCCCCAATTGGCATTCAATATTTTAATTTTGAATTATGCATTATGCATAGAATTTATTACTTTAATATAAAACTTAAGATCTAATCCATTTATACTAATTTTTGGGCTAATCCCAACACCCTACATCATAAAACCTTAAAATCAAGTTTTGACACTTCGGACATAGATAGTTTTAATCAGTAAGGTATAAATCTCGTCCAATCTGGGAGCTAGTATTCCAATCAAAAACATTGATATCAGTGGAAATGCAGCTCACAATTTTCTCTAGATTGCGCCCTAAAAGCTTTTCCCAAAAAGTTTTCTGCACATACCTAATAACCGGTCTGACTGAAATAGGTTTAACTTTGATGCGCATACTATTATCGTCATAAGGGAGAATATTTTGGCTTCCACATTCTGTGCAGCTTGTATCATCAGAGTATAAATCAGCCACATACAATGATTTACAATCCTGGCAATAACAGGGAAAAGCGCAATAGGTAAGATGGCTATGCATACCACCCCCGAGAGCCACTTTCTTTTCAAAGCCGCATTTACATTTTGCTGATATTAGACTTCCCATGACTTAGAGCTCGGGAATACAATCAATAGCATCCAATGGATTACCAGTTGCGAGAGATTTTCTTATAAATGTATTTTTCCAGCGAAGGTTTAGGTAATAAATACCACGCCGTTTTATCGTGTAAGGAACTGATAGCTTTTTCAATGTGTGACACCTTGTGTGACAAAATGTATTCAATTGAAAGCTAAATAAAGAAAAACCCCTGCAAAAACAGGGGGTTAACTATATTTGGTGGAGGCGGCGGGATTTGAACCCGCGTCCGCCAGTCCGCTGCCTACGGCTCTACATGCTTAGATCAGTCTTTAAATTTAATCCGTTACAACCCGACTGTCAGGGCGCATAACGTACGATTTCGGTAAGTCAGGGCCGCCCTTTCACTGTTTCGCAAGCTTTCAACATTTAACTCTCTTTTGGAGAGATGTGTGACAAATTGTGTGCCAATTTTTGATGGATTGCAACCAAACAAAACCCCATCTTAGAAAGCCGAAAACGACTGAGGGGGTACCCCCCGTTTTGCCAGATGGGACTCCTACATTTCTATACTATTACCAATCTGCGCGAACGAAATGTAATTTTTTGGTTTTTCTATAATTAGGCATGAGGAACAATCTC
>JANXGQ010000064.1 GCA_024959305.1 Porticoccaceae bacterium
CATTGTCATTGGTGGCGGGCACGCTGGAACAGAAGCCTGTCTTGCATCGGCCCGCATGGGATGCCGTACCCTGCTGCTCACCCACAATATTGAAACCCTAGGTCAAATGTCCTGCAATCCTGCGATCGGAGGTCTTGGTAAAAGCCATTTGGTAAAAGAGGTGGATGCTCTGGGTGGGGTTATGGCTAGGGCAACTGACTTGGGTGGCATCCAGTTTCGTGTTTTAAACGCGAGAAAGGGGCCGGCGGTTCGCGCAACAAGGGCGCAGGCAGATCGAGTGCTCTACAAAGCGGCAGTCAGAAAGTTCCTTGAGAATCAACCCAATCTCAGCATCTTCCAGCAGGCTGTTGATGATCTAATTATTGAGGCCGATAGGGTTGTTGGGGTTACCACCCAGATGGGCTTGCAGTTTTACGCAACATCAGTGGTGGTCACTGCGGGTACATTTCTGGCCGGCAAGGTACATATAGGCCTAGAAAATTTTGCCGCAGGCAGAGCAGGTGATCCGCCAGCAGAAAAATTAGCACACAGATTGCGAGAACTACCTTTTAGGGTGGAGCGGTTAAAAACAGGAACACCTCCGAGAATTGATGCCCGAAGTGTCGACTTTAGTGGCTTGCAAGAGCAGTGGGGGGATCAACCTGAACCGGTTATGTCCTATCTTGGACAGCGGGCCGATCATCCTACGCAAACCTGCTGTTGGATCACTTACACAAACAAGACAACACATCGTATTATCGAAAAAGGTATGGATCGCTCACCTCTCTACACTGGGGTTATCGATGGAGTGGGGCCCAGATACTGCCCATCCATCGAGGACAAGGTGGTGCGCTTTGCAGACAGGGACAAGCATCAAATTTTTATCGAACCAGAGGGGTTGAATACCCATGAGCTCTACCCCAACGGTATATCCACCAGCCTGCCTTTTGATGTGCAACTTGAATTAGTGCGCTCCATAGAAGGGTTCTCAAATGCCCATATAACGAGACCTGGGTATGCCATTGAATATGATTACTTTAATCCTCAGGATCTAAAATACTCCCTTGAAACAAAATCAATTCAAGGTTTATTTTTCGCCGGACAGATCAATGGAACCACCGGCTATGAGGAGGCTGCTGCTCAGGGATTACTGGCCGGAGCCAATGCCGCGCTCAGGGTACAGGATAAGGACAGTTGGTGTCCGGGACGAGATGTGGCCTATACAGGGGTGCTTGTGGATGACCTGATTAGTATGGGTACCAATGAACCCTACAGAATGTTTACCAGTCGCGCCGAGTACAGGCTGTTGTTGCGGGAAGATAACGCCGATTTTCGTCTCACTCAAGTAGGGCGAGATTTAGGTTTAGTGGGCGATGATCGCTGGCAACAATTTTGTGATAAGCAAGAGGCGATTGAACGGGAGCGACAGCGACTTAAAACTACCTGGGTTCAACCCAACTCACCGCAAGCACAGCAACTCGAGGACTGTATAGAAAATAAATTATCCCACGAGTACAGTCTGTATGACTTACTGAAACGACCCGAGATTAACCACGAAACTATCAGCGCCTTAACACCAGATTTAGAGGTGGACAAAAAAATCTCTGAGCAGGTTGAAATTGACGTTAAATATGCAGGTTATATAGGTCGGCAACAGGATGAGATTGAGCGACTTCGGCGCCACGAGAATACAGCTATCCCAACTAGTTTCGATTATGAGTCGGTGAGTGGGCTATCCAACGAAGTTAAGCAAAAGTTAAGCCAAGCTAGGCCGGAGACACTTGCCCGCGCGTCGAGAATTTCCGGTGTTACCCCTGCGGCTATATCGCTTCTGCTGGTGTCCCTCAAAAAAAATGCCGCCTAACCCGCTGTGCTTAATAATAACCAACAAGAATTAGAACGCGGCATCCATAGCCTTGGTGTCCCCTACAGGGCTGAGCAAATCGATCAACTTCTCGCCTATCTTGCAATGCTTGAGCGGTGGAATAAGGCCTTCAACCTAACCGCAATCCGCGACCCGATACAGATGATCAGATTGCATTTTTTGGATAGTGCAGCGGTTCATCAGTATATTCAAGGCGCCACTCGTATTATTGATGTTGGAACAGGGCCCGGGCTGCCGGGCATCCCGCTGGCAATTTTAAATCCGCAGATCAACTTTACTCTTCTCGACAGCAACGGCAAAAAGACTCGCTTTCTATTCCAGGCCATATCGGAGTTAGGGTTACCCAACGTGCAGGAAATCAACCAGAGGGTGGAGAAATATCAACCGGACGCACAATTTGATATTGTGGTCAGTAGAGCGTTTAGCTCCATTTCCGATATGCTAAAACAATGTGAACATCTGGTGGCCAACAATGGATTTTTTTTGGCAATGAAGGGAAAAAAACCTGATTCAGAGTTGAGCCAGATCACGAAAGCCTATAAGGTCGTGGATCTATCTAGGCTGTATGTGCCGCAAATTGATGGTGAAAGGCATTTAATAAAAATAATTAAAACAGATGGCGCGCCATAACCAACCGAAGGGAAAAATATTAAGCAGTGGTTCGAATCTTATCAATAGCCAACCAGAAAGGTGGCGTGGGAAAGACAACAACAAGCGTTAATCTTGCTGCGTCCCTTGCCGCCTATAAAAAGCGTGTTCTTTTGTTGGATCTAGATCCTCAGGGTAATACCACTATGGGATCGGGCATTGACAAGCAGCGATGTGAAACCAGCATCTATGATGTACTCACCGAAAAGAAAACCATAGAAGACTGTATTGTGACATCGCAGTCTGGAAAATATCATCTGATACCATCCAATGGTGATCTGGTAGCGGCTGAAGTTGAATTAATGCAGGAAATCGGCCGCGAGACAAGGCTGCGCTATGCCTTAAAGCGGGTGGCGAGCAACTATGATTTTATTATTATTGACTGCCCGCCCTCTCTCAATATGCTCACAGTCAATGCGCTGGTGGCCAGTGATGGCGTTCTAATCCCCATGCAGTGTGAATACTATGCCCTAGAAGGGCTGTCGGCACTCAACAATACGATTCGACAAATCGCCAAACTCATTAATCCCAGCCTTAAAATTGAGGGCATATTAAGAACCATGTACGACCCTCGCAACAGTTTAACCAATGCTGTTTCGGCACAACTTAGAAAATACTTTGGCGACCTTGTCTATAGAGTGAGTATTCCTCGCAATGTCAGGTTGGCAGAAGCTCCCAGTCATGGCCAACCAGCGTTGGCTTACGATAAAAACTCCAAGGGAGCGCTGGCCTATTTGGCTCTGGCTGGAGAAATCCTGCGCCAGCAACAGCAAACAGCAGTAGAGATGACGGGAAGTTAAAGCATGGCCACAAAAAGACAGAGTTTAGGCAAAGGGTTAGATGCGCTACTAGGGCTTCCTGAAGACGTGGGTAGAGTAGCAGATGACAATGATGCGGTTGTCGATGGAACGCTGAGGGAAATACCGGTTGAGTTGCTGCAGCGGGGTAAATATCAACCAAGACGCGATTTTAACAGCGAAAGCCTTCAAGAACTGGCGGACTCGATTGCCAATCAGGGCTTGATACAGCCCATAGTGGTGCGCAGTGTAGGGCAGGGCCGGTATGAAATTATTGCTGGGGAGCGGCGTTGGAGAGCGGCACAGCTTGCAGCTGTGGATTGTATTCCGGCAATTGTTCGAGATCTCTCTGACCAAGGGTCCATCGCCGTGGCGTTGATTGAAAATATTCAACGGGAAGACCTCAACCCGATTGAGGAGAGTCAGGCGTTAATCAGACTGCAAAATGAATTTGATCTAACCCAGCAACAGGTGGCTCAAGCGGTTGGAAAATCTCGAACGGCGGTAACCAACCTAATGCGTTTGGCATCTCTGGAGATGCCGGTTCAACAGCAGGTTGAGCGCGGGGATATAGAGCTGGGGCACGCCAAGTGCCTGTTGGCGCTAGAGGGTGCCACGCAAATCCAAGCGGCTCGAACCGTTGCCAGTCACAGTATGACGGTGCGACAAACCGAGGCGTTGGTCAAGAAACTACAGTCTCCCGCAGCCACCACCCAAAAACAGCCCGCCAAGAATCAGGATATAAGCAATTTGCAGGAACAGCTATCTGAAAAGCTCGGCGCGGCAGTGCGGATTCAGCACAATACAAAGGGTTCTGGCAAGCTGACCATTAACTACAACAGTGTTGATGAGTTAGATGGAATACTCAACCACATAAAGTGAGACCTTTGCACGGCTAGAGATTTTGCCACCATACGGCGTTAAAATCGTACTCATTCGGTCATTTATGATCAATAAACGCCCTTTATTGCGTGCGCTTTTTAGGTTGAATATCCCCAACACTAAACCTATAATGCCGATCCGCTCAAGAGTCGGTGGACAGGGAAGCCCGTCTCGGGCCAGAACCGGTGGTTTGAAGCAACCATGACCAGCATTCCAAGGCCTTCGTTAAAAACAGTACCACTCTATCAGTTGGCGGCATTACTGCCAATCAGTGGGGTGCTTATGTTGCTGGATGCAGTGGCGGCGTGCTCAGTTTTAGTTGGCGGTTTGATACAGGTTGCTCCCCAGGCATGGTTTGCGAGTCAGGCCTTTAAATATACGGGGGCAAGGCAGACAGATCTGGTGCTGCGATCTATGTATCGCGGAGAGACCGGAAAAGTTATTTTAACTGCAACCCTATTTGCGGTTGCATTTACGCTGTACAAGCAATGGGATTATTTTGCCCTGTTTGCAGCTTTTATATTGATGATGCCGCTTCAGTGGCTGTTGACCAAAAGAATACTGAAGCACTAACCAGAAAACGTTTGTTGAAATCAGAGTAGAGAATACTAGATGGCCGGCGAAAATCCAGCAAGCACTACTGAATATATTCAGCATCATCTTCAAAACCTCGTTTATGGTAATCATCCTGACCATGGTTGGAGTTTTGCCCACAGTGCGCAAGAAGCGGCTGAAATGGGCTTTATGGCCATCCATGTGGATTCACTGGCCTGGTCAATCGGTTTAGGCTTGATTTTTTGTTTTCTGTTTCGCTTTGCGGCAGTTCGCGCCACCACCGGCGTGCCCTCTGGTCTGCTGAATTTTGTAGAGCTCATTGTTGAGTTTATCGACGGTGTGGTGAAAGACAGTTTTCACGGCAGCAACAAAATGGTAGCGCCGTTGGCGTTAACTATTTTTGTCTGGGTGTTTTTAATGAACCTGATGGATCTGTTGCCGGTCGATCTTATTCCCTATCTTTTGGGCTTCGCGGGCGTACACTATCAAAAAATAGTGCCCTCCACAGATCCAAATATCACTATGGGCATGGCTTTGGCTGTGTTTGCGTTAATGCTGTATTACTCGGTCAAAATTAAAGGCACGGGTTTTATCAAAGAGTTAACCATGCACCCCTTTAACCACTGGGTATTTATTCCGGTGAACCTGTTTATGGAAACGGTTGGCCTGTTGGCCAAACCTTTTTCACTGGGTCTTCGGTTATTCGGTAATATGTATGCCGGCGAAATGATCTTTATTCTAATTGCAATGATGTTTGCGGCTGGTGCTGGTGCTGGATTTGCGGCTGGCGGCTTGCATGCGCAACTGTTTGGCGAGCACACCAACTTATTATTTTGGTTGGTGATTTTCGCATTGGTTTGTGGGGTTTGTTGGATGAATCTCAAGGGCAAGATATCTACGGGTAAAACAGTGTTGATATCTGCAGTCATTATGACGCTCGGCGGCGGGGTTTTTGCCATTGCCGGGGGTTTAATGCAATGGGGCTGGGCGGTATTCCATGTTTTGATTATTACCCTCCAGGCATTTATTTTTATGGTTCTTACTATCGTCTATCTAAGTATGGCGCATGAGGACCACTAACTTTTTATTTATAACCACTGAAATCGGGAGTCTACGATGGAACTTGTGATCATTGCTGCGGCAATTATGCTCGGATTGGGCGCTTTAGGGGCCGCTATTGGTATGGGCCTTCTTGGCGGAAAACTGCTTGAAGGAACGGCTCGTCAACCAGAGCTTGGTCCTATGCTACAGGGCAAAATGTTCCTGTTGGCGGGTCTAATTGATGCTGTGCCTATTATTGGTGTGGGTATCGCAATGTATTTGATTTTTGTTGTTGCTCCAGGTGTTGGTGCCTAACAAAAACAATTTTTAAATTATCCTTTATGAGGTAATTGCGTGAATATCAACTTAACGCTTTTTGGTCAGATGGTGACCTTCGCATTCTTCGTATGGTTTTGCATGAAGTTTGTGTGGCCGATTATTTTGCAGGCTATGGAAGAGCGCCAGCAGAAAATTGCCGATGGTTTGGATGCCGCCGACCGCGCTTTACATGATCTAGAGCAGGCTCAAAACAAAGCCTCTGATCAAATGCAAGAGGCCAAGCAAGAGGCCGCGGGCATTATCGATCAGGCCAATAAGCGCGCTGTTCAAATTATTGAAGAAGCCAAACAGCAGGCTGTGACTGAGGGTGAACGCCTAAAGGTCGCGGCTCAAGCCGAGATAGAGCAAGAGGTGAATCGCGCCAAAGAAGAACTGCGCGCCACCGTGGCAGGACTGGCTCTGGCTGGAGCAGAGAAAGTGCTTGAAGCTTCAATTGACGAGAAGTCCAATCGGGCCCTTGTCGATAAATTGGCAGCGCAGCTGTAACCGAGGTCTGATATGGCAGAATTGAGCACATTGGCTCGTCCCTACGCCAAGGCAGCATTTGAATATGCTGTTGAAGCTGAGGATTTGCAGGGCTGGTCTGACAGCTTGGCACTTACAGGCACTGTGGCTCAGCAACCGGCGTTGAGCAAACTTCTGAGTTCGCCAAGCGCCACAGCTGTGCAACAGGCAGATGCCTTTAAGGATATCTGTGGCGATCAGCTATTGGCGGCCTGCCAAAACTTTATTAGCATACTGTCTGAGAATCGACGTCTGCAACTATTGCCGCAAATTTCTCAGCAGTTTGAGATTATGAAGGCAAACCGTGAGAAGGCAGTGGATGTCGATATAGTCGCTGCTCGCGAACTAGATGCAGGGCAGCAAAAAACTCTCAGCGATGCGTTGAGCGCAAAGCTGGAACGTAAAGTAAATCTACAGGTGAGTCTTGATAAGAGCCTGTTGGGGGGCGCAGTTATTCGCGCCGGGGATACCGTTATTGACGGATCCATTCGCGGTCGTTTGACCAAACTTGCCGAATCACTAAATTCCTAAGGATTGAGGTCCAAGCATGCAGCAACTGAATCCATCAGAAATCAGCGACATTATCAAAGGTCGTATTGATAACTTAAATGTATCATCAGAAGCCCAAAATGAGGGCACCATTGTTTCCGTCTCGGATGGGATCATTCGTATTCACGGTCTAGCTGACGTGATGTATGGCGAAATGATTGAATTCGATGGCGGCGTCTATGGTATGGCTCTCAACCTAGAGCGCGACTCCGTTGGAGCCGTGGTACTGGGGGACTACCAGACATTGGCAGAGGGACAAAAGGCCCGCTGCACCGGCCGCGTACTCGAGGTGCCGGTTGGACCAGAGTTGGAAGGGCGTGTCGTTGACGCACTGGGCAACCCCATTGATGGTAAGGGTCCAATCAATGCAGCGGCAACCGATGCTATCGAAAAGGTAGCCCCTGGGGTTATTGAACGCCAGTCGGTTGATCAGCCGGTGCAAATCGGTTTAAAAGCGGTTGACTCCATGGTGCCCATCGGTCGCGGACAGCGCGAGCTGATTATTGGTGACCGCCAGATTGGTAAAACAGCCATTGCTGTGGATGCCATTATCAACCAGAAAGGCTCAGGCATTAAATGTATCTATGTAGCTGTGGGCCAGAAGGCCTCATCTGTAGCTGCGGTAGTGCGCAAGCTAGAAGAGCACGGCGCTATGGAGCATACGATTGTGGTGGCGGCTACCGCCTCCGATCCAGCGGCTATGCAATTCTTGGCACCCTTTGCCGGTTGCTCAATGGGTGAGTACTACAGAGACCGTGGTCAGGACGCATTAATTATCTATGATGATTTGACCAAACAGGCCTGGGCCTATCGTCAAATCTCGCTACTGCTAAAACGTCCTCCCGGACGTGAAGCCTATCCTGGTGATGTATTCTACTTGCACTCACGTCTTCTGGAGCGTGCGGCGCGAGTAAATGCCGACTATGTGGAGAAGTTTACCGAGGGTAAAGTCAAAGGCCAGACCGGCTCTCTGACCGCTCTGCCAGTGATTGAAACTCAGGCTGGTGATGTTTCTGCATTTGTACCCACCAACGTAATTTCGATTACCGATGGTCAGATCTTCCTCGAAGCGGATATGTTTAATGCCGGTATTCGCCCAGCTATGAACGCCGGTATCTCGGTGTCTCGAGTGGGTGGTGCGGCACAGACCAAGATTATCAAGAAACTGTCCGGTGGTATCCGTAATGCATTGGCGCAATACCGAGAGTTGGCGGCATTCTCACAGTTTGCCTCCGATCTCGATGAAGCCACCAAGGCGCAGTTGGATCACGGCGAGCGCGTCACTGAACTGATGAAGCAAAAACAATACTCGCCGCAAAGCATTGCCGAGATGGGAGTAATGATTTTTGCCGCTGACAAGGGTTATCTAAAAGAGGTTGAGGTTAGCAAGATCGGAGATTTTGAATCTGCCCTGCTCTCCTACATGAAAGCTGAGCACGGTGATCTGATGGATCAAATCAATGGCTCTGGCGACTATAACGATGATATAGCCGCTGGCTTTAAAGCCGCTCTAGACAAGTTTGTGGCAACACAAACCTGGTAAGCGCATTTTTCAGGACCGATTAATTAAGCAGGCATAAGACATGGCAATCGGAAAAGAAGTAAAGACCAAAATTGCTAGTATTGGCAGCACGCAAAAGATTACCAGTGCCATGGAAATGGTGGCTGCCAGTAAAATGCGCCGCGCCCAAGAGAGAATGGCATTGGGCAAACCCTATGCACAGCGTATTCGCGATGTGATCGGGCATATTGCCAATTCCGTCTCTGAATACAGGCACCAATATATGGATCAGCGTCAGGTAAAACGCGTTGCCTATATTGTAATATCCACTGATCGCGGGCTCTGTGGTGGCCTCAATATCAATCTGTTTAAGGCGGCCATCAAGTCCATGAAAGATTGGACTGATCAGGATGTGGATGTGGATATCTGTGTGGTCGGCAACAAAGCGGCTAGTTTTTTCGGCTCTGTGGGTGGCAATATAGTGTCGGCGGTCAAAGATCTCGGCGATGAGCCGAACATTCAGAACCTGATTGGCGGTGTCAAAGTGATGCTGGATGCCTTTGATGAAGGGCGCATTGACAAACTATTTGTGGTTAGCAATGAGTTTGTTAACACCATGACCCAAAAGCCCAATGTAGAACAGCTATTGCCTTTGGAACCCAGCGGTGATGACCAGTTGGTACATCACTGGGACTATATCTACGAGCCAGATGCTCAGGAACTGTTAGATGGATTGCTGCTTCGCTACGTTGAATCCCAAGTTTATCAGGGCGTTGTAGAAAATAAAGCCTGTGAACAGGCGGCGCGAATGCTAGCTATGAAAAACGCCACCGAGAATGCCGGTGAGCTTATTGATGAATTGCAATTACTTTATAACAAAGCCCGTCAGGCAGCGATTACCCAAGAGCTGTCAGAAATTGTTAGCGGTGCGGCGGCGGTATAAAGCCAAACGAATTTACAAGGTTGAGTTAAGAGGAACCGAAAATGAATAGTGGAAGAATCGTACAAATTATTGGTGCTGTGATCGATGTGGAATTTCCGCGTGATCAGGTGCCCAGCGTGTATGACGCTCTGGTGGTGGACAACAAGGGACTGACCCTAGAAGTTCAGCAGCAGCTGGGCGACGGAGTGGTGCGTACTATTGCCATGGGTTCCTCCGAAGGCATTAGCCGCGGTCTCAGCGTTGAAAACACCAAGGCGCCAATCTCTGTGCCGGTGGGAACCGCAACACTGGGTCGTATTATGGATGTATTGGGTAACCCGATTGACGAAAAGGGCCCGATTGGTGAAAAAGAGCGTGCAGCCATTCACCGCAAACCACCGGCCTACGATGAATTGGCAGCCTCCGACGACCTGCTAGAGACGGGCATTAAAGTGATTGATTTGGTCTGTCCTTTCGCCAAAGGCGGTAAGGTTGGCCTATTCGGCGGTGCCGGTGTAGGTAAAACCGTAAATATGATGGAATTGATTAACAACATTGCCACCGAGCACTCCGGACTCTCAGTTTTTGCCGGTGTTGGTGAGCGCACAAGGGAAGGTAACGACTTCTACTACGAAATGCAGGAATCTGGGGTAGTTAATATAGAAACACCCAGCGAGTCAAAAGTTGCCATGGTTTACGGGCAGATGAATGAGCCACCGGGGAACAGACTGCGAGTGGCACTGACCGGTCTCACCATGGCGGAAAAATTCCGTGATGAGGGTAAAGATGTACTGCTGTTCGTGGATAACATCTACAGATACACACTGGCGGGTACAGAGGTATCTGCACTGCTGGGCCGTATGCCGTCGGCTGTAGGTTATCAGCCCACCCTAGCTGAAGAAATGGGGGTACTGCAAGAGCGTATTACCTCAACTAAAACGGGCTCTATCACCTCGGTACAAGCGGTTTACGTACCTGCAGATGATTTGACCGATCCATCGCCAGCTACCACCTTTGCGCACTTGGATTCAACCGTTGTACTCAGTCGAGATATTGCCTCCAAAGGTATCTACCCGGCGGTAGATCCACTGGACTCCACCTCGCGTCAGTTGGATCCGTTAATTATTGGACAGGCTCACTACGAAGTAGCTCGCGGTGTGCAGTCCGTATTGCAGCGTTATAAAGAGCTAAAAGATATTATCGCTATTTTGGGTATGGACGAATTGTCTGAAGAGGACAAACTGGCCGTGTCGCGGGCGCGTAAAATCGAACGCTTCCTCTCCCAGCCGTTCCATGTTGCCGAGGTATTTACCGGGGCACCAGGAAAATATGTCTCTTTAAAAGATACCATCGCTGGATTTGAGGGTATTCTCAATGGCGAGTATGATAATCTGCCAGAGCAGGCGTTTTACATGGTGGGTTCCATCGAAGAAGCCACCGAAAAAGCTAAAACGCTTTAATCGATTAAAAGGTTAGAAAAATGGCAACAACAGTTCAATGTAACATCGTAAGCGCGGATGAGTCTCTATTCTCTGGTCCCGTAGAGATGGTTGTTGCCACAGGTTCGCTGGGCGAGCTGGGTATAAACGCCGGTCATGCGCCGCTATTAAGCGATTTAAAGCCGGGCCCTGTGCGCCTGATCAAACAGGCGGGGGACGAGGAGATGTACTACCTCTCTGGTGGCTATCTGGAAGTTCAGCCCAATGCTATTTCCATTCTCGCCGACACTGCAGTGCGCGCTGATGATATTGACGAAGCTGCGGCTGCAGAGGCAGTAAAAGCGGCTGAACAGGCATTGGCAAATCAAGCCGGCGAAATCGAATACTCCAAGGCGGCATCCATGTTAGCGCAGGCAACAGCCCAGTTGCACACGGTTCAAACATTGCGCAAAAAACTCGGTGGTTAATTTCAGCGCACAAGAGTTGTAAAAAAGGGTGGCATTGCCGCCCTTTTTTGATGGGACTGTTGCATACTTGTGTTATGGGTTAAGAAAAAGTAACTTAGCGGTAACCCGCCCAACACGATTTAAGGTAGTGAATAGACTCTATGCAAAATACAGATATTGTAATCCTTGCCGCTGGCAAAGGTACGCGCATGCAATCTACCCTGCCCAAAGTGTTGCACAAACTTGCCGGGCAACCACTACTTAACCATGTGATAACCGCCGCGAATACTGTCGCCAATGCCAGAACCCTAGTGGTTACAGGTTTTGCAGCAAATCAGGTGGAAAAAGCCCTTGGCGCTTCAGCCTCTGTGTTTGTCAATCAACCCCAACAGCTTGGCACAGCCCATGCGGTGCTGTCTGCCCTGCCCCATCTCAGGGACAATGCTCGGGTGTTGGTGCTCTACGGAGATGTGCCGTTAATTTCCCCGCGCACCATACAAAAAATGCTGGATACGGTCTGCGCGGATCAAATGGGACTGCTTACTATAGAGTTGCAGGATCCCACAGGCTATGGTCGTATACTCAGAGATGCCGATAACAATATTGAGGCCATTATTGAACAAAAGGATGCCAGCCCAGAACAGCTTCAAATTGACGAGATCAATACAGGGGTGATGGCGCTGACCAGCTGGCAGCTCAATGATTGGTTGCCGCAGATTGACAATAAAAATGCGCAGAGTGAATACTATCTTACCGATTTAATCGCCATAGCCCGAGACAATGCTGTTAAAGTAAAAAGCATAAAACCTGAATCTTCAATAGAGGTAGAAGGCGTGAACAGTAGACAGCAATTAAGCCAGTTGGAGCGAGCCCATCAACAAAAAATGGCTGAGGCGTTAATGGAAAGTGGCACCAGCCTAGCCGACCCCCAGCGCTTTGATCAGCGTGGCGAGCTAATTGCGGGGACAGATAACTTTATCGATATCAACTGTATTTTTGAGGGCAAGGTGACACTGGGCTCCAATGTTAATATTGGCCCCAACTGCATTATTAGCGACAGCGTACTTGGGGATGGGGTTGAGGTTAAAGCCAACACCGTGATCGAAGATGCGGTCATTGGCGATGGCGTTATTCTGGGGCCCTTTGCCAGAATTCGCCCCGGCACAGTGTTGGCAGAGAACAGCAAAGTCGGCAATTTTGTAGAAATCAAAAAATCTACGCTGGGCAAAGGCAGCAAAATCAATCACCTCAGCTATGTGGGCGATGCCCAGCTGGGTGAAAACGTCAATATTGGCGCCGGCACCATCACTTGCAACTACGATGGGGCCAACAAATATAAAACCCAGATTGGTGACAACAGTTTTATTGGTTCCAATAGCACCTTGGTTGCTCCTGTAACTGTTGCCGAGCAGGGATTTGTAGGTGCCGGAAGCACGGTCACCAAGGATGTTGAAACCGATACACTGGCGGTAGCCAGAGCCAAACAACGGAATATAAAAGGTTGGCAACGACCCAGCAAAAAAAAGGACTAAACTATGTGCGGAATTGTCGGCGCGGTAGCGCAGAGAAATGTCAGTAAAATTTTAATCGAAGGTTTGCGCCGTCTGGAATACCGCGGCTATGACTCCGC
>JANXGQ010000092.1 GCA_024959305.1 Porticoccaceae bacterium
TACTGGTGCGGTTACGCTTTCGACAAATCCTGATCACGAATCGCAGTCTAGTTACAGCTTCACGGTTGTAGCAACCGATGCCTTTGATAATGCTTCTCAGCAGGCTGTTAGTCTATCAATCAATAACCTTGATGAGTTGGCACCAGTAATTACTTCAGGTGCTGTTGCCAATGCTATCGAAGAGAATAGTGGCGCCGGTCAAGTGGTTTATACGGCGCAGGCTGTTGATGATAGCTCTGATGTAACCAGCAATCCTGTGACTTACAGCTTGTCGAATGACAGCAATGGTGCCTTTAGTATTGATGCTAGCTCAGGTGAAGTAACTCTGGGTGATAACCCTGATTTTGAATCCGCAGAAAGCTACAGCTTCACTGTAGTGGCTGCAGATGCGCTGGGGCACTCTACTGAGCAGGCTGTATCTCTAGCGGTTGTGGATGTTTTTGATCTGAATCCTGTGTTTGATTCAAATCAAGCAGATCCTGTGGTGAATGAGAATAATGAGTTGGCTTTCACTGTATCGGCTTCTGTTGATCCTCAGGCTGGTCAATATGGCATTGGTCCAGATCTTGTATTTAGCTTGTCAGATGACGCTAATGGCGTGTTTAGTGTTGATTCCGCTACTGGCGCAGTTTCAATGTCTCCTTTGTCGGATCACGAGACTCAGAGCCAATACGGCTTTACAGTAGTTGCAACTGATGATGCAGGTAATGCGACGGAAAAAGCTTTCGGTCTCACCGTAAATGATTTAGATGAAATTGCACCAACGATCACTTCCAGCGATGTTGCTGACGACCTAAATGGCGATGATGCTGGTCAGCTTGATGAGAATTCTGGTTCAGGCCAAGTTGTTTACACGGCTTCTGCTGACGATTCTTTGGATATCAGTGCCGGTGTAACCTTTAGTCTATCTGCTGGCAGCGATGCTGCGTTGAGCATAGATGCGAATACTGGTGCAGTAACCCTATCTGATAACCCAGATCATGAAGCTCAGTCTAGCTATAGCTTTACTGTTGTTGCTTCAGATGGTGTTAACCCGAATGTTACCCAGTCAGTTTCTCTTGATATCAATGATTTAGATGATACAGCGGCGATTGTTACCTCTGGTGATTCTGCGGATTCTATTGATGAGAATAGCGGTGCTGGACAGGTTATCTACACAGCGACAGCAGATGATTCTGCCGATGTAAGCGACGGTGTAACCTTTAGCTTGGCGGCGGGCAGCGATGCGGCACTATCTATTGATGCAAATACTGGTGCAGTAACTCTGGCCAACGATCCTGATCAAGAAACTCAGGACGTATATAGCTTTACTGTAGTGGCTACTGATGCTGCGGGCAATGTAAGTACAGGTCAGTCTGTTACCCTAAATATTGACGATCTAGATGATACAGCTCCGGTAATTACCTCTGCTGTAACAGCTGGCCCTATTGATGAAAATAGTGGTTCTGGTCAGGTTGTTTACGCGGCAGCAGCAGATGATTCTGCTGATGTTAATGATGGTACTATCATCTTCAGTCTATCTGATGATAGCAATGGCTTATTCAGCATTGATTCAGCAACTGGCGCAGTAACCCTAAGCGAAGATCCTAATTTTGAAACAACTGAGGGTTATAACTTTACGGTTGTTGCTACAGATGGCACAGGCAATGCGACTTCGCAAGTAGTTGCTCTGCCTGTAGTTAACTTGGATGATACAGCGCCAATTATTGCAGGGCCAGAAGTGCCAGTGACATTGAGTTCATACTCGGGTGCTAATCAAACGGTCTATGCGCCAGTTAATGATTCACAGGGTCAGTATGTAGTAGCCTTTGATAATCCTAGCGATGTAACTAGCGAGCCATTGAGTTTTGCTCTATCTTTCGATGGAGATAATGCACAGTATGCCAATGAATTTGCAATTGATGCGGCTACGGGCGCTGTAACCTATCTTCCAAATCCTGAAACAATAGAGGTTCTTCAGACTATTGAATACACAGTCACTGCGACTGATGGTGCAGGAAACTCTACATCTGTAGATCTACAGCTAAATATCTCGGGTCAAGAGTACAATGTTCCTCTATTTAGTGCGCCTACTGGTTACCAGGTCACTGAAACCGAATCAGTGGTACAAAACGAAGGTACAGAAAATGAGGAATTTGTAGCCGTTGCTACTGCAGTAAGTGGTGCTGTGGATTCTTCGGTACAGGATGGCGGTGTTATCTACACTGCAGTGGTTTCCGATGCAACACCTGTAACCTACGCGCTGGAGGGTGCTGTAGAAGTTGGAGAGAATTCTGGTTATACCCAAATTATCTTCAATGCAGTTTCAACCGGCCACTTATCAATTAATGAGAATTCCGGTGAGGTTACCATCAATGGAGTACCCTGGGTTGAGGGTGTGCAAGGCTATGACTTTGCCGTTATAGTTACCGATTCATCGGGCAACCAATCGCAGCAAGCAGTTCATCTTGATATTGGTGACTATGCTGTTGCTCCGGTATCTGTCGATGCTACCTATAGCTTGGTAGAGGGTCATGACGAATCTCTAGTGATTAACCCGCTAACTGGTGAGGTGACGCTTCTTGATAATCCTGATCGCGAAGCTAAATCTGAATACAGCTTTGTTGTTGAGGTTAATGACGGTCAGTCTGTTCGTCAGCAAGCGGTGACTTTGGATGTATCAAACGTCGATGATGTGGCGCCAGCTATAACTTCTGGTGATTCTGCTGGTACTATTGATGAAAACAGTGGTGCGGGTCAGGTTGTCTACACAGCAGTAGGTGATGACTCGCTGGATCCAACAGGCTCTGTTGCCTATAGCCTAGCCTCTGATAGCGATCCTGCCTTGAGTGTAGATTCAGCGACTGGTGAAGTGACTCTAGCTGATGATCCAGATCACGAGGCCCAGTCTGAGTATAGCTTTACGGTAGTTGCCACAGACGGAGCTGGCAATGCTAGCGAGCAGGCGGTAAGCCTGCAGGTTAATGATCTCGATGAGATTACGCCAATCATTACTTCTGACACTAGCAGCTTCTCTATTGAAGAAAATAGTGGTGCTGACCAGGTTGTTTACACCGCTGCTGCTCACGATGCGGCTAGCTTTGTTGAGCAAGGTCCTATTTCTCAGCAATTTGAACGCAATGATGATGGCACGCTAACCTTAAAATTATTTGTAGATGAGAGTGTGGCTTCTAACTATCCAAATGGTCTAGAGGCAATCCAGTTTGCTCTGAACTATGCTGGCGAAGAGAGTGGTGTTTTCTCGGTTAATTCGGTTAAATACCCATCAGACCCACTGATGCCAATGCATCATGAGGATAATGGTCAAATTAACTTTGCCATAATATATATGTCAGAGGACTTATCTTCGTTCAATGCATTAAAAGAAGTTAATCTTTATGAGACTTCAAGTGATACGCCAATTGCTGAAATTAACTTTAATATTGGCGACGCTTCGGTTGCTGGTGAATTCACAGTATCTGAAGTAGGTTTATCTGAGTATGGCTACAATATGACTTACCCTGTAGGTCAAACGGTCCATCAGTACGCTGTAAATGGCGCTGGCGATACCACCTTTAGCTTGTCTGAAGATAGCGATTCAGCCTTAAGTATTGACTCTGCAACAGGTGCAGTTACCTTGAGCGGTGCGGTTGATCACGAAGCTCAGTCTCAATATAGCTTCACTGTGATTGCCACTGATGCGGCGGGTAACAGTGCTCAAGAGTCTGTTTCCTTCTCAGTATCTAACTTGGATGAGGTAGCGCCTGCGATTACTTCAGGCGATACAGCAACTACTATTGATGAAAACAGCGATGCTGGTCAGGTTATTTATACTGCAACAGCAGATGATAGTGCTGATATCAGTGGTGGCGTTACCTATATGCTATCAACTGATAGTGATACTGCATTGAGCATTGATCAAGCAACTGGTGAAGTGACCTTGGCAGATAGCCCAGATTATGAGGCTCAGAATCAGTACAGCTTTACTGTTATTGCTACAGATGCGGCCGGACACGCAAGCGAGCAGGCGGTTACACTGGACATTGCCGATCTAGATGAGGTGGCATCCAGTATAACTTCTGCTGATACTGCAGCTGCTATTGATGAAAACAGTGGTGCAGCTCAGGTTGTCTACACAGCGACTGCAGATGATAGTGCAGATACCAGTGGCGGTGTGAGCTTTAGCTTGGCTGCAGGCAGTGATACTGCCCTCAGCATTGATTCAGTAACTGGTGCGGTGACGCTCAATGAGAATCCTAATTTTGAAGCTCAGTCTGAATACATCTTTACGACAGTTGCTACTGATACGGCAGGCAATGCCAGCCAGCAGACAGTTTCACTAGCTATTAATGACCTTGATGAAGTTGCGGCCACCATCACTTCTGGAGATGTAGCTGCTACTATTGATGAGAACAGCGGAGCAGGTCAGGTTATCTACACTGCGACTGCAGATGATAGTGCAGATATCAGTGGTGAAGTGACCTACAGCCTAGTGGCGGGTAGTGATGCCGCGCTTAGCGTCGACTCTGCAACAGGTGAAGTAAGCTTGGCCGCTGATCCTGATTATGAAACTCAGAACCAGTACAGCTTCACTGTGGTTGCCACTGATGCCGCGGGCAACAGTGCAGGTCAAGCAGTATCCTTATCCATTGCAGATACGGATGAGGCGGATCCAATTATCACTTCAGTGGGTGCTGTTTCTGTTTCAGAAAATACCGGTATTAATCAGGTTATCTACACGGCAACAGCAGATGATTCTGCCGACGTTAGTGGCGGTGTGAAATTCAGCCTTCATGAAGATAGCGATGCTGGCCTTGAGATTGATGCGCAAACCGGTGATGTAACACTGTTGAAGAATCCCGATGTTGAAGCTCAGGAAGAGTATGCATTTACCGTTGTTGCGGCTGATGCGGCTGGCAATTCTTCCTCTAAAGAAGTTTCGCTAACTGTCGATCCTGTAACTAAGGTTAATGTGACTCATTGGGGTAGCAATATCCGCCTTGGCAATGTGAGGATTAAAGATAAAGATGGCCAAGAGATCGGCCGCTCTGACGGTAAGGGTGATAAAGAAGTTGGAAGAAACTTCCGTGACGGTGACTTTACGGTTGAGAGAGATCTTGAACAAGCAGATACTGATCGCGTAGTTGATGCCGCGGATGCTCTAGCGGCCTTGAAGCTAGCTGTAAATCTGCCAGGTTCTGCTGCTCAGTCTAACAACTCCTATGCGAATCGAGCTGAAAACGATATGAATGGCGACGGTCAGGTAACTTCTGCTGACTTTCAGTTAATGGCAGCGGATGTGAACAATGATGGTGTTGTCAGTAGTAGAGACGCACTTCAAATTCTACGTTTTTCTGCTCGCATGGATAATTCTTTCTCATCAGAATGGAAGTTTATTAGAACTGATTCTGAAGTTTCAGGAGATGATAGCTCCATCGAAGATACCGTTAACTACACTGCTCTAGTATTGGGTGATATTGATGGTAACTGGACATCTTCGGAAGCTGAACAGTCTGTGAAAATGGATCATTCGTTACAGGCGGGTGATAAAGTCTATAAGTACGATCCTAAGAGCTTTACCTTTAAAGTAGATTCAGCCTCAGAAGGCGTATTTGATGTCAATGATAAGTCTGGTGTTGTTCGCCTTTCTGATTCAGCTGCCGGTGAATATGGCTTTACGCTAGTAAACAACAGAACCGGTGCTGAAAATGAAATCTCCATTGAGGTTGGGGCTGCTGATAATGAAGCGCCAACATTTGCATCCGAGGGTACGGTCGAGCGTGATAACAATGCGGGTAACGGCAAGGTTGTCTACACAGCGGTTGCGACCGACAACGGACGCGACATTGACTACTCCTTAGGTGATGATGCGCCTGCTGGCCTTATGATTAATAAGGAGACTGGTGATGTTCGTTTACAAGGTAATGCCAGCCACAATGATCAGCCAGAAATTAACTTTACGGTAATTGCTACGGATGAGAACGGTAACTCTGCAGAGCAAGCAGTTACGATCGAAGTATTGGCTGATCCAGACGTGCTTGCGCCAACCTTTACTTCCGGAAGCGTTGCTACCATTGACGAAAACAAAGGTGGAAACCAAGCGATTTACACTGCAGAAACTGATGATTCTAATGCTGCTTTCAGCCTTGAGGGTCCAGATGCGCTTAGCATTAACAGCAATACCGGTGTTGTAAGGTTATCCAATAACCCGAATAAAGAAGCGCAGAGCGAGTATGTATTTACCGTTATTGCAACTGACGATGCGGGTAATTCTTCCTCACAAGTAGTTACTTTGAGTGTTGCTAACGTCGATGAGGCGGCTCCTGTGATTACTTCTGATGATGCTGTGGAGATTGTTGAGGGTAGCGATGCTGATCAAGTAGTTTACACTGTGAATGCAGCGGACGTTGACCACAATGGTGACGACACTGTTGTTTACAGCCTAGCAGCGGGCAGTGATTCAGCCTTGAGTATTGATGAAAACGGCGCAGTTACGCTGGCTGGTAATCCTGATTATGAGGCCCAGTCTGAGTACGGCTTTACAGTTATTGCTACGGATGCCTCAGGTAATTCTTCCGAGCAGACAGTCGCTTTACATGTCAAAAATGTTGATGATATAGCACCAGTTATTACTTCAGGTGGTGTGGCTGAAACAGTGAGCGAAGGTGGTCGTGCAGGTAAGGTTATTTACACTGCGACAGCTGATGATAGTTCAGATAACAGTGGCCGCGTTACTTTCAGCTTGGCTGAAGGTAGTGATTCAGCGTTAAGCATCAATGCCAATACTGGTAGGGTTAGGCTTGCTCATAGCCCTGACGCTGAAAGTCAGGATGGATATGCCTTTACTGTGATTGCCACCGATAAGTCGGGTAATTCCTCTGAGCAGGTAGTGACTTTGTCTGTGGATAATGTGGATGAGATTGCACCTACTATTACTTCTGGTGATAGTGCTGGCTCCGTGGATGAACACAGTGGTACAGCGCAGGTGATTTATACTGCGACTGTGGCTACGGGTGGTTCTGGAGATGCCGGTGGCGATGTTACCTACAGCTTGGCTACAGGCAGTGATGCTGCACTTAGTATTGATGCAAGCGGTGCGGTGACTCTAAATGCAGATCCTGATCAAGAGACTCAGTCTGAATACAGCTTTACGGTTGTTGCAACTGATGCGGCGGGCAATGCCAGCCAGCAGCCAGTGACACTGACTGTTAATGATCTTGATGAAGCGGCACCTAGCATTACTTCTGGTGACAGCAATGTTATTGATGAGAATAGCGGTGCAGGTCAGGCTATCTATACAGCCACAGCTCATGATAGTGCAGATATAAGTGATGGTTTGACGCTAAGTCTTGCTGATGGCCATGATTCTGCCTTGAGCATCAATGAAAGCGGTGAAGTGATCTTGTCTGATAATCCTGATTATGAGGCGCAAACAGAGTACAGCTTTACCGTTGTAGCTACTGATGCGGCTGGCTATGAAGATTCTCAATCAGTAACAGTTTCAGTTGAAGATTTGGATGAGGTGGCACCTACTATCACATCAGGTGATTCTGCTGGCACTATTGATGAAAATACTGGTGCTCAGGTTGTTTATACAGCGACCTCGCAAGATGATGCAGATGTGAGCAATGGCGCTGTAACCTACAGTCTTGCTGATGGTCACGATGTCACTATCGCGATTACCGCTGATACTGGTGTTGTATCCTTGCTAACCAATCCTAATCATGAGCTTCAGTCAGAGTACAGCTTCACAATTATCGCTACTGATGCAGCTGGCAATGCAAGTGAGGGAGAGACCGTAACACTATCTCTTAACGATCTTGATGAGGCTTCACCAACAATCACTTCAGCTGCGAGCGTTGTAGCTCAAGATGAAAATGTGGGTTCTGACGTAGTTATCTACACGGCTACTGCTGATGACAGCCTTGATATCAGTGCAGGTGTAACCTTTAGCCTGACTGGGGATAGCGATTCTGCGTTGAGTGTTGATACTAGTTCTGGTGAAGTAACTTTATCTACTGATCCAGATTACGAAACACAATCTGCATACAGCTTTACGGTTGTGGCTTCCGATGGTATCAATCCAGATGTACAGCAGGCTCTTACTCTAGATATTAATGATTTGGATGAGATTGCGGCTACTATTACATCCGTAGCTACTGTCGATGCTATTAACGAAAACAGCGGTGCACAGGTTATCTACACAGCTTCCGCAGATGATAGTTTAGATATAAGTGCTGGTGTAACTTTCAGCTTGTCCAGCGATAGCGATGCAGCGCTTAGCATTGATTCGGCTACAGGTGCGGTTAGCTTAAATGCAGATCCTAACTATGAAGCTCAGTCTGAATATAGCTTTACTGTATTGGCCTCAGATGGTGTTAATTCCGCTGTCGAGCAATCACTGACCCTAGCGATTAATGATCTTGATGAGGTTGCGCCTACTATTACCTCAACTGACAGTATTATCGTCACAGAGGGAGCCGTTGGTGAGTTGTATGCAGCTACTGCTGATGACAGCTCTGATATCAGTGCAGGTGTAACCTTTAGTCTGACTGGAGATAGTGATTCTGCGTTGAGCATTGATGCCAATACTGGTGCGGTAAGCATAGACTCTGCTGCATCTGTTCCAGGTTACAACTTCACAGTTGTCGCCGCTGATGGAGCGGGTAATGAGAGTGAAAGTTCGGTATCTGTATCCGTTGCTGACGTGGTTAGCGGCGCATCTCCAACGGTTACTCAGGGTGATATTGAGCAGCGCTTTACGCAGAACTCTGATGGCTCATTCACACTGCAATTGCTGGTAAACGATGCTGTGATCACAGATACGCTTGATTTTGTGTTGCATTACAATGCTGCTGATCTAGTAGGCAGTGGGATTTCAGCTGGTCAATTAGTAGCACCATCAGATCCAGATATGCTCACCTTAGACACAGATACAGCGGGTCAACTCGCAGTAGAGCAGACGTATTTCTCAGAGGTGGCTTCTGCTTCAGTTATGGAGGTAACATTTGAGCTGCAGCCTGGTGTAACCGCCACTAGCTTTACGGTAGCAAATGTAAGCTTTGATGGGGCTCTTGTGAATGGATCAACATCCAACTTGGATATTGCCGCGCATACGGGTACCGAAGGGGCCGACGTATTTACATTGGAAGCCGGTGTTGCCAATGTGCAATCAGGTGCTGGTAGCGATATCTTCATAGCCACTGATCAAATGGATTCATCTGTTCTGGTTGACTTTGAGTCAGGCGCTGATTCAATTGAAATGAGTCAGTTGCTAGAAGCTGTTGGTTACACAGATGCTGACTCAGTGAGTCAAGTTTCTGGTGCGACGCCTGATATTGCTGATTTGATTGCTAGCAATGATGGCTCACTGGATAGCGCCTTCGGTGGTTATCTAGATGACAGCATCTTAACGCTATTTGTCGACACTGATACAAGTGCAGGTGCGGTCGATATGCAAGCCTATGAAATCACCTTGGGCGACAGTTCGACGTTTGAAGATGAGGATCTAGCGGTAACGTTCTCTGCCTTTATCGCATAACAGATAATGGCTAGGCTTTTATACCATTATGGATAATTGCCTAGCCTAAATTTGGCGGATGATGGCTTAGCCTTTTAGACAAGGGCTAGGCCATTATTGTATTTAGGCTAATGGCCTGACTTTTATTGAATAACAAAAGATAGTGGACATAAAACAAAACACAGGGAGATTTTCACATGGCAAGTAACCATCAGTTCGTGTGTGGTCAAAAATTACTAACAATCGATAGCGATAGGGTGTAGTGGTATGTCACAGCAAATAATCAGTGTAAATAATGGCGCTAGTGTAGAAGTTGACGGAAATACCGTAGTAGTAACGGTTAACTATAGCGGCGGCGCAAGCACAACTGGTCTAGGTTTGAGGATGCATTATGATAGTAGTGCGCTCACCTTAATTGGCACGTCGGATGTATTCACAAATTCACCCATTGATGCCGATGGTACTCCAGGAGCTGATTCTAGTGATTCTGACGGCAATGCAACAACAGATACCTATATTGATTTTGCATGGGCGTCACTATTTGGTGGCTGGCCAGGGCCTTCAGCTGCAGATCCCGACGGACAAGCTTTATTCACAGCTACCTTTGAGGTGGCTGAGGGTTTTGAGTCATCCGAACTTACCTTCTCAGCAAGTAGTACTGCTGCCGGCTATGATTTTGTGGCTCCTCCTGTTGTCGTCACGCTGCCTCAACCAGATCTAGTTGTGACACCCGACTCAGCTTCCGTCGATGAAAACTCGGAGGCGGGTCAAATTATTGGTCAGGCTGAATCAGGTTTGCCAGGTGCCACCTTTAGTATTGGCGGTGGATCTTCTGAGTCAGTTGTATCTATTCCTGAAGTGCAGGCTGCTACTCAGCATGTATATGTATCTGAAAGCACCAAGTCGGCAGATGGCACACAGGAGACTGTGGTTATTTCCTACAACGCTGCTGCTACTTCCACAGGATTGGGTTTGCGTATTCACTATGATAGCAGTGCGCTAACCTTGGCTGATGTGACGAATGTGTTAAGCAATTCGCCAATTGATGCCGATGGTACGCCGGCAGCTGATGCTTCTGATCTGGATGGCGATGCCTCTACAGATACCTATGTCGATTTTGCTTGGGCCTCATTGTTTGGCGGTTGGCCAGGTACTGGCGAGCATGACTTGGTAACCCTAACATTTGATA